>JALHJD010000025.1 GCA_022837185.1 Desulfobacteraceae bacterium | reverse complement strand
TCGGGCTGTTCTTCACCGCGCTGCAGTTCATCGGCCTGGTGGGCAAGAGGGAGGTCGCGCAGATCGACGTGGGCGACGAGCCCTACCGCGTGGTCGTGGCGGGCGAAAGGTAAGGCGGAGCGTGGGCAACGGGATGCGGATACTCCGGAGGGTCATGGCGGCAGCGGCACTCGCGGCCGCGTTGCTTCCGGCCGCGGCAGGGGCCGATGGCGGTCCCGGTTGTCAGGACGATGCCGCAGTGAAGTTCACCTCGGGCAGTTCACGCTGGGTCGCCAGCTCCAGGGAAAAAAACTTCTGCCTGTCAAACCCGAATTTCCTGGCGATGAGGCTGCTGGGAAAGGATTCGACCAGAGTATTGAATTTGCGGACCGCGATGTTGTAGCGGTTGCGGGCCTGCTGGATTTCCTCCTCGATTTCATCCAGACTGTTGTGCAACGCGAGGAAATTGCTGCTTGCCTTCAGGTCGGGATAGGCTTCCGCCAGGGCGATGATTCCGCTCAGGGACCTGCTGATCCTGCTTTCTTCCTCGGCCCGCGAGGAAATGCCGGATGGAGTCGACCGTGCTTCAGCGGTTCTGGCCAGGACGTCGCTTTCATGCCTGCTGTAGCCCCTGGTGGCGGCGATCAGATTGGGTATCAGGTTGAACCGGCGCTTCAGGGCCACGTCGATGCCGCTCCAGCTTTCCTCGATCATGTTTTTGTACTTGATGAACTTGTTGTAGGTGGAAATGATCCAGGCGATCGGCGTCACTATCAGGAAAAGCAGAATGATGATGAACGGCTCCATGCTCAGTGGTGTGGGAGGTTACAGGTTCCGGGCCGCAAAGGTGTCGCAGCTGTCGAATTCGCCCCGGACAAAGCCCTCTTTGAACCAGCGGGCCCGCTGCTCCGAGGTCCCGTGGGTAAATGAGTCGGGCCTCACATAGCCCTGGTTTTGCTGCTGGAGCCGGTCGTCGCCGATCTGGGCTGCGGCGTTGAGGGCTTCGTCAATATCCCCGGGTTCGACCACCCCCCGGGCCCGGTCGGCGTGATGCGCCCAGACCCCAGCCAGGCAGTCCGCCTGCAGTTCGAGCCGCACCAGCAGCCGGTTGTACTCCGTTTCGGAAAGCTGTTGCCTGGCTCCATGGACCGTGTCAAGGATGCCGACCAGGTTCTGGATATGATGCCCCACTTCATGGGCGATAACATAAGCCTGGGCAAAATCACCCGGGGCACCCAGCTTGTTTTTCAGGTCCTGGTAAAAATTGAGGTCGATATACACCTTCCGGTCGCCGGGACAGTAAAAGGGGCCCATGGCCGCCTGGGCGAAACCGCAGGCCGAAGAAACGGCGCCGGAAAACAGCACCAGCTTGGGCTCGACATACGTCCGCCCCATCAGCTGAAACTGACTTTGCCAGGTGTCCTCGGTATCCGCCAGGACAACGGCGACAAATTCCGCCAGCTGGTTTTCTTCGGGCGTGGGAGCATAGTCGACCGAGGCTGTCTGGTCACCCCCGAGCTGGTTGTCGATTTGGAGGATGAAGGAAGGATCGACGCCGAAGTACATGGCGACAAGGGCAAGCAGAAGGATGAAGATGCCCCCGCCCGTGAGACCGGGTGTCATCCTGCGGCCGCGCCGGTCTTCGATGTTTTCGCTTTTTCGACCGTCTTCCCAGCGCATGGCTGCCGGCTCCTGGATTTTCAGCGATATGGAACGGAACAGAGGGGGAGAACTGCGCCCTTTCTTTTTGTTGTATACGAGAACAGGTCAGGAGCACAAGAAAATAATTACCATTGGTAATTCATTCCCGGACAGATCGAGCCGTTGTGTTCACAATACCTGTTCCTTGCCGGCCGGGGATGCTGAGTTCGCTTTACAGGCCGGGAAGCGGAGGGTAGAGTGGCGCAGGAGAGAAAGATGACCATGGCATGGGAACCAGGACAAATACCGGAACTGCTGGCGCCGGCCGGCAGCTTTGAAAAACTGGCGGCGGCCGTTCATTACGGGGCGGATGCCGTGTATCTGGCGGGCAGGCGCTTCAGCCTCCGGGCCCGGGCCGGCAATTTTGACGGCGAAGAACTCAGACAGGCTGTCCGGTACGCCCATGAGCGGGGCGTCAAGGTGTATGTCACGGTCAACATTTTTGCCCACAATGTCGACTTTGAGGGACTTGGAGAATACCTGCGCTTTCTTCGAGCGTTGGGGGTCGATGCCCTGATCATTGCGGATCCCGGCATCCTGGCCGTCGCGTTGCGGACGGTTCCCGAGCTGCCCGTGCACCTCTCAACCCAGGCAAATGTCACCAATGCAGCCAGCGCCCGATTCTGGAGCGGCCAGGGCGTGAGGAGGCTCAACCTTGCCCGGGAACTCGGCATCGAGGAAATCAGGCAGATCAGGGCGGCAACGGCCGTGGAGCTGGAAGTATTTGTGCACGGGGCCTTGTGCATCTCCTATTCGGGCCGCTGCATGCTGAGCAGTTACCTGACCGGCCGGGATGCGAACCGGGGGGACTGCGCGCAACCCTGCCGCTATTCCTACAGGCTGGTCGAAGAGAAGCGGCCGGGCCTGTTTTTCCCCGTCGAGGAGGACGAACGGGGCACCTACATTTTCAATTCCCGCGACCTGTGCCTGTTGAACCGGTTGCCCCAGCTCATCGATGCCGGGGTAGATTCTCTCAAGATCGAAGGGCGGATGAAGGCCGTGGGGTACGTGGGCGGGGTGGTGCGGGTCTACCGGGCGGCGCTGGACTGGCTGCGGGACCAGGTTGCGGATGGTTCAGATATCGTCCGGCTGGTGATGCCCGAGCACTTTAGCCGGGAGATCCGCAAGCTCGGGACCCGCGGCTGGACGGAGAATTTTTTTGACGGGCCGCCGGATGCATCGGACATGCTCCACGACCGCATGCGGGTGGCGCAGTCATGGGTGCCGGTCGGCATTGTCCGCCGGGCGGATCCCCTGGTCATAGAAACCCGTTGTGTGCTCTCGCCGGGTGACAGGATCGAATACCTCGGCCGCCATCTTGCCGCCGTCGACTGCACGGTTGTCGCCATCGCCGCGGAAGACGGGCGATCTCTGGAGAGGGCGACCCCGGGGGAACGGGTCGTCATTCGGACGGAACCGTTGATTCCCAACCCGGAACCCGATTCCCTTCTCAGGAAAAACAACGGGGAAGAAGGTTGAGTACCCCGCGGCCTTTCAGGGCCGCGGGGTGGCCTGACTCCGCCCTCGGATTCCTACCTGGTCATTTCCCCGGCTTTTTCCTGCATCTCAGTTGCTGCTTCCTCGGCGGCGGATTTGGCTTCCCCGGTCATTTCGGCTGCCTTGTCCACTCCTTCACCCGCTGCTTCCTTGGTCGCCGAAGCTGCTTCCTCGGTCATCTCGGCGGCTTTTTCCTTCATTGCCGAGGCTGCTTCCTCGGTGGCGGTTGCAGCTTTCTCGGTCATGTCGGCCGCTTTATCCAGGGCCTCCCCCGCTGCTTTTTCGGTGGCGGATTTCGCTTCCGCGCTCATTTCGGCGGCCTTGTCCATTGCCTTGCCGGCAGCTTCCTTGGTGGCCGTTGCGGCCTGTTCACTTTTTTCCATGGCCTTGTCCATGGCCTCAGTCACCGCTTCCTTGGTGGCGGGCGCGGCCTGCTTGACTTCTTCGGCGGCCTTTTTGGCCTCGTCGCTGCTGCATCCGTACATGCTTATCAGCAGCAAACCTGCAGCGACCAGAATATATTTTTTCATCTTCAATTCCTCCCAAAAACATGTTTATTAGAGTCCAACCAGGAGCGTTGGGTGCCTTCCCGCAGAAAATTACCTAGTTAAATAATCTACATCTAACCATACAACTTTGCAACGATAATCAGGGAGACCTGCGGAGATCAATTCCGCAGCCGCGATCACAGCTCATGAACAAAGACCGGCCTTTCAGCCCTGAGCTCAAGCGCGTCATCAACGATGCGGCGGTGGTGGGTAAAGAGGATGACCTGGTTTTTCTCTCCCAGGTCGGCCAGGGTTTCGAGTGTCGCCCGGGCCCGGGCGTCGTCGAAGTTGACGAGGATGTCATCGACGATAAACGGCAGGGGTTCGCTGCTGGCCAGCCGCCACTCCAGGGTGGCGAGACGAAGGGCGAGATAGAGTTGATCCCGGGTACCGGCGCTCATGGCCGCGACCCCGAGGCGGGATTTGTCGGCGCGAACCCCGACCAGCACGGGATTGCCGGTATCATCGATATCGGTTCGCAGACCGGCAAAGGAGTGCAGGGTCAGCTGGGCAAAATAGCCGGAGGCGATCCGCAGCACCGGGTCCTGGTGCTCTTCGCGATACCGTTCTATCTCGTTTTGCAGGACCATGGTCGCCAGCCTGAGCCGCGTGTATTGATCGGCCAGGCGGCGGATCCGAGCCGCAATCCGTTCCATTTTTTCCGCGGCTTCCGCGGCCCTGGCATTGCCATCGGTGCGTCGCAGTTCCCCGCGTTCCTCGCCGATCAGCTTGTAGATTTCGGTGATCCGGGGTTCGAGCTCTTCTCTGGTCAGGCGGTGCAGAGTCGCGATCCTGCCCGGCAGCTCATCCACGTTTGCTTCCCGGGCCTGGCGTTTGAGTTCTTCGAGGGAAAGGCCGTCGCTCACTTGCGCCAGGGATGATTCAGCAGCGGAAATTTTTTCCTGCAGGCGCTGAAATTCCCCTGACCTCCTGATGGCTTCGGGGAGATCCTCGATCCTGTCGCACCCGGCTGCGGCGGGCAGTCCGGCCAAACGTTCCTGCAGGCTTCCGAGGATCTTCTCTCCCTTCTCGATTTCAAGGGTCAGGACCTCGACTTCCTCGCTGTTTTTTTGCCGGAGCCTGTTGTGCTGGCGGTTCGTGTTGAGGAGGGTGGACAACTGCAGAACGGCCTGGTCGGGAGGGAGCCCGGTGAGTTCCGGGAGGGCGGTTTTCCCAAGGAGGACGGCTACATCTTCACTGAACCCGGCCAGATCGCGATCTATGCCGTTTATCCGGCTTTGCAGCTCATCGGCCTGTTTGATCCTGCTTAAACAGTCATCGATAATTTCCAGAAGATCAACGGCTTCACTGGGCAGGACCTGTCTCTGCAGGCCCAGGCCGGCCAGCGACGCCTCCCACTTTTTTTCCCAGTCAGCCAGGGCCGTTGTTGTTTCGGCTTCCATTGTTCCGGCCCTTTCCAGGGCATGCCGGGCCTGATTTTGCCTGTCCAGCAGCCTGTCCGCTTGAACCCTGCACCGGTCAATTTCCTCGAGAACCGATTCGGCAAACACCAGGAGCGGTACGAGCTCTCCGCCGGGAAACTGCGTTTTTTCGCCCACGGCCTCCAGTTCCCGCATCAGGATACGACGATACTGCTGTCGTTTTGCCTTCTTTTCGGCAACTTCGCTCTCCCGGGCGAGGATGTCCGTCACCCGGAAGCGCAGGGTGTCTATATCGGCCAGCCAGGCAAGCATTTCCCGGGGGGACAGGGGATCGATATGGACGGATTTCCATTCCTTCCGCCAGGCCTCGTTAAGGCGCTCTTCCTGCGTTGCCAGTTCCCTTTCCTGGCGGGCCATGTGGCGGATTGTTTCCTCCAGGCCTTCTATCCTTGCCTGCAGGGCGGCTGCCCTGGTTATCCGCCCGGCTTCCCGCCGCAGCCGGTCGGCAATATGGTCGGCCCGGGCGACATGCTGCTCGAAGGCCTCATGCACCGGGCGCTCCGGGTCGTAGGCCATGGCCTCCGGCCCAACATCTTCACAGTCAATCCACCGGCGGCGCAGAAGCAGCCACCCCTGCAGGCGTTTGCGCCTGGCGGCCTCCAGGTCCTGCTCGCTGGGCAGTTCGCCCATCCCGGCCGCTTCTTTGCTTTCAACCACGGCTGCGTGCAAATCCGCCTCCGTTTTTCTCCGGTCCCGTTTGAGCTGGCGTTTCTCCGTTTCAAGGGCGCCGTACTCAGCTTCATAGCGCCGCACCGTTTCCGGCAGGGGGAGGGTCAATTCCGGCAACTGCTCCGGTTCCCCGGTCCACAGGCCCAGCCTTTTCAGCTTCGTCCGCCATTCTTTTTTCCCGGCGGCAATGTCCCGGGAGAGTTCTTCTATCTGGCCGTCAATATCGCCGGCCCGCCGGGCGAGCAGAACGCTCTTTTCCAGTTCGCCGCCTTCCCGGGCAGGAGGCAGTCCGGCGAGGGCTTTGCCGATCTGTTCGAGGTTCTGCTGGGCCTCGCCTTTCTCTTTTCCTGCCTGCTCGGCCTGCTGGGCCAGGACCTCGAAACGGGAAACCAGGGCATGAATGGTTCTTCTTCTGCCGAGAACCGGCCGCAGGGAATCGGCATCCCTGAGCTTCAAGTCCGGCCGTATTTCTTCGATGCGGGCGCCGGCTTCCCGGCGCAGGGCAATCCGCATGCCGTCCAGCCTGACGCGGTCCCTCTGTCCGGTGCGGTATGCTCCGAGTCGCTGATGCAGATCCTCGATCGCCTCGGCGTGTTCGAGAAGCGTGCGGTTCAGGGGCAGTTCCTCCTGTCTGGCCGTCAGCCTTGCCAACCGGGCCCTGTCCTTGGCAATCTGCACTTCGGTCTCGCGGATATCCTGCTCGACCTCGCGCAGGTGCTGCTGGAATTCCTGCGGCAGGAGCACCACCTTGCCCAGCTCCTGCAGTTTATGGCGCAGATTCTCCAGTTCCGCCAGTTGAGGGATGGTTCTGTGCAGCCGTTCAAGCCGCTGGGCCTCGGCCCGGGTTTTCCTGCTCTGCTCTTCAAGTCGGGCCAGTTCGTCCTCGGCTTCCCGAAGACGTTTGTTGTGCTCCTTCCATACGGCGGAAGGGACGCTCGCCTCCCGGACAATTTTTTTCAACTCCCTGTAGTCGGCAATGGCCTGGTTGATCTGTTGCTTGCTGCCGCGGGCCTTGAACAGGGCATCCGCCTCGGCGGCGAGGGAATCAAGAACCCGTTTCAGGGAAGAAATGCCTGCACCCGCGGCAAAGAGGGCCTGTCCGGCCTTGCCCCGCTGGGCCAGGATGTCCTCTCCCCCTTCCACCAGGGTCCGGTGGTCTATCCCGTAGAGCGATTCGAACAGGGCCGGGTCCATGCCATGCAGGAGGTCGGCAAGGGCGCCGGGTTCCAGAGGGTTGCCGTCGGGATCGAGCAGGTCGGCCTTCCTTTTCTTGCGGCGGAAGAAGGCAAGTTCCCGGCCATCGCTCCCCTGGAGGCAGCCGCCGACCAGGAGCTGTTCATTGGCGTGTTGAAAATTATCGGCGGTGCGTTCGGGGAAACCGTACAGGAGGGCCTTCAACGCGCGGAGGGACGTGCTTTTTCCCGCCTCGTTGGGGCCGAAGACGACATGGAGTCCGGGGGCCTCGGAGTCAAACACGAGGGTCCGGCCGGTAAAGGGGCCGAAGGCTTCAAGGTCAAGGCGTTTAAGCCTCATGCCTCTCCCCCGTGGTGCAGCATCCTGGCGATCAGGAGCTCCCTGATCTCTTCCCGCAGCTCGGTCGATGCAGTTGAAGGGTTTTCCAGCAGGGAATCATCGTCCAGCAGTTCGGGGGGCATTTTCCGTTTCAGATCAGCAAGGTCCGGCACCAGGGAGGTGAGGGCACCATCCCCGAATTCCAGGCATTCAATTGATCGGAGCAGGCCGGCAAGGGGTGACTTTCCTTCAAGAAAATCATCGAGGTCGGCCATCCGCCTGGTTCTGAATTGCACCTTTTCCAGCCAGATATCCCCCATGCCGATGGCGATGGCACGGAATTCTTCGGTCCACAGGTCGGAACGGGCATGAAGTTCCGCGTGCATGGGGCAGGGGCCTTCAAGCTGGAGGCGGAGGGCAAGGGCCTTGCCGCCGGCCGCATGCTTTGCGTTTTCCACGGCGTGGCGGACCTGCCCATACACCTCGTCTCTGGTCGCGCATCCGGAAAGATCCACGTTGCAGACGGTCCAGCGCACCACATCCAGTTCCCGTTCCGCAACATCGACGACCCGTCCATCCTCAACGACCACCAGGGTGGCGCCCTTGGGGCCGGTCTCCCTGATGTGGCGGCCCTGGATATTGCCGGGGAAGACAATCCATGGATCCTCGGCCACCACCTCCCGCTTGTGGACGTGACCGAGGGCCCAGTAATCGTAGCCTTTCGAAATGAGCTCGCCCGCGGAGCAGGGCGCGTACTTCTCGTGTCCTTCGCGGCCGGTCAACGATGTATGCAGAAGGCCGATGTTGAAGGATCCGGCTTGCCGTTGGGGATACCGGGCGGCCAGGTTCTCGGCGACGGCGCGGGAAGGGTAGCTCTGTCCGTGAATGACGACTCCGAGAGCATCGAGGTGGACGGATTGAGGCCCGGCCGAGGGAAACAGTGTCGTATTGTCGGGCAGAGGCATGGTTCTGGTTATCTGGCTGGCTGCATCATGGTTGCCGGTGACAAGAAAAACCTTGATTCCGGCCTTTGCCAGACGGCCCAGGCGGTCAACAAAAAAGTGGCCCGTATTGTAATCCTTCCAGTCGCCGTCATACAGGTCACCGGCAATGAGAACAAAATCGACCTCTTCCTCGACGGCCAGGTCGATCAGCCTGTCAAAGGCCCGTCTGGCGGCGATCCTGATTTCTTCGACGGGGGCGTCCTCGTGGACTTCCAGCCCCTTCAGGGGGCTGTCCAGGTGGATGTCTGCGGTGTGGATGAAACGCATGGCCTGACCTTCTCAAGCGGGTGAATGCACCCGTAAAGGATACCAGCAGGTAAGCCAAAGGGAAACAAGATAATTTCGCAGCGTCCAGAGGTTGCCGTCCGCCATGAAGCAGCGGATATGTGCCGGGGCCTGCTGTCGGGTGGTTCCGGAGGACCAAAGGTCCTGCATGAAGGCGGAGCTCCCGCACAGTTCCATGCGGCAGCCGGTGTTCCGGAAAAAAAATGTCCCGGCGGCCTGGAGTGGCGGCCGCCGGGATTTCCCTGGTGATTCTTTTCAGATTATCAGAATCGGGAGGCGTTCACCAGAAAGTGGACATAAATGCTGGCCGCATATCCCAGGGCTATCGCCGGGGTCCATTTCAGATGACCGAAAAAGGTGTACATGCCCCGAGCCTGGCCCATGAGGGCCACGCCGGCCGCGGAGCCGATGGACAGCAGACTGCCCCCGACCCCGGCCGTCAGGGTGACGAGCAGCCACTGGCCCTGCGACATGTCCGGGTGCATGGTCAGCACGGCGAACATGATGGGAATGTTGTCGACGATGGCCGAAAGGATGCCGACCATGATATTGGCCGGAGTGGCCCCCCAGCCGGTGTACATCACGTGGGAGGCCATGCCCAGGTAGCCGATGAAGCCGAGGCCGCCGACACAGAGGATGACGCCGTAGAAGAACAACAGGGTGTCCCACTCGGCCCGGGCAACATTCCGGAAAATATCAAAGGGCACAGTGTCGCCGAGTTGCTCTTCCGCCTTCTCCGGGTCAAAGGGGGCTGTGCGGCCCGAGCCCCGGGTGGCCCAGGTTTTTTTGAGATAATAGCCGTATATCTTGAGATAGGAGAGGCCGGTCATCATGCCGAGCATGGGCGGCAGGTGGAGGAAATTGTGGAAGCTGACCGCGGTGCAGATGGTGAGCAGGAAAAGGCCCATGACGACCCAGGCGCCCCGCTTCATGGTCATGTTGATCTCGCATCGGGTGGGGGGACCCTTGGGCACGGCGAAGCTCATGATCAGGGCCGGCACCAGCCAGTTGACCGCCGAAGGGATGAACAGGGCGAAAAAGGTCCAGAAGCTGACAATGCCTTTCTGCCAGACCATGAGGGTGGTGATGTCGCCGAACGGACTGAAGGCGCCCCCGGCATTGGCGGCCACGACGATGTTGATGCAGGCCAGGGTGACGAATTTCGGGTTGTCCCGGGCGATGGCCATGACCACGGCGCACATCAGCAGGGCAGTGGTCAGGTTGTCGGCGACCGGGGAAATGAAGAAGGCGAGCACCCCGGTGATCCAGAACAGCTTGCGCAGGGAGAAGCCGCCGCAGACCAGGCGCACCCGCAGGGTTTCGAAGACGCGCCGCTCGTCCATGGCGTTGATGTAGGTCATGGCCACCAGAAGAAAGAGCAGCAGTTCGGCGTATTCCAGGATGTTGTGGCGGACGGCCTGTTCCGCGGCGTGAGGGAGGCCGTTGCTGACATACATGTAGGCAATCATTCCCCAGATGATGCCCGCGGCCAGGAGCACCGGTTTGGATTTGCGCAGATGGGTGAACTCCTCCGCCATGACCAGGGCATAGGCCACCACAAAAACCACCAGGGCGGCATAGCCGATCCAGTGATCTGTCAGCAATATCACCGTCTCAGCGCTCTCCGCGGCAAATGCGGCTCCCTGCAGGCCGAACAGCGAAGCTGCCGCAATGCCCACGAGGCGTAAAATAAGTTTCACTGTTCCTTCCTCCTTGAGAAAAAGTTTTACCGGTTCACAACCGGTCAGGGAAAAAACGGCCGCAAACCGGTTCCGCCCCATATTCCTCATCCCTGCCCGGACAGGGATGCAACCTCGTGGAACAGGGCGTCTGGCTCACTGCGATGTCGGGCTCCCCCTGGCAGTCGATCACCTGCCGGCTGTACTGAAAAAGTACCTCTGCGGCCGCTGTCCCTGTCGAGCGCAACCTGCCGCAATCCTTTCCTTCCCTTAAAAATTGAATTCCGTTTTGTTGGCGTTTTCGTAAATGCGGGCTGTTTTCGGCACAAAGAAATTCTTTTCCGGGACTTCCGGCGCATAGTCAACATTGATGCCGCCGATGTACAGGGCCCGCTCCACGTTGCCGGCCAGCAGCCGGTCAAAGACTTCGCAGCCGAGATCGAGCAGCCGGTCGGCGATGGCCGCCATGGGGTATTCGGCCGCGGCGATGTCATCAAGGTAGGGCCGGAGCACCTTCTCGGCCTCTCCCATTTCGAAGTCCCCCAGCGCCCCGACCGTCTGTCCGTTCATCCGTTGTTTATGCCGGGCGAGGATAAGGGCGAGCAGGCCGCACGACGGGCTCTGCTCCCGCATGCCGTACCGGTCCGTCAGGCCCAGGGTGTAATTGGAATCGCAGCCGACGTGGGTCGCGTGCACCAGGACGATCCAAGGCACATTTTTCCGGTTGGGGATATGGTGTGACGGCGGCCCCAGGCTCTCAACGGCGCGGCCGGCCGGATAGGCTCCGAATGCATTGAGGTCGAACCAGCCGGAGCTTTTCCCGATGCCGGCCAGAAGATAACCGATCTGGTCCTGGTTGTCATCCCGGCAGAAGCACTTGATCCCGAGGGCGTTCTCCCCCAGGCTTATACCGAAGCCGTCAAGATGGTTCTTGAGGATGGCGGCGAAGTCGCCGTAGGAAAAGAGGGTGCTCCTCCTTGTTTCGGCCGGGGCGGCGAAGGCGCCGTGGATGGTGCCGACCAGGGTGACGATATCGACCGGCTTCTCCAGGAAGCCCGCCGCTCCCAGATTCGTCGCCCGTTCCCGGGCGGCGGCGGTGCCGTGCCCGGTGAGAATGATGGTCTCGATGTTGGGATATTTTTCCCTGACCCGGCGCAGTACCTCCAGGCCGTTCATGTCCGGCATCTGGAGGTCCAGCACCAGGACATCGGGTTCTTCCCGGGCGATGTCGTTCAGGGCTTCCTTGCCTCCGAATGCGGCCCTGGCGTCGATATCGCGTCTCTGCAGACGCATGGACATAGTTTCGACGAATTCTTTTTCATCGTCGACCAGCAGCACCTTTAACTTTTTTTTCTGTGTCATGTTTCATCCCTTGTCGGCTTACTGAGCGGGCAGGGTGATGGGCATGCCCATGAGCGGCCAGATGACCGCAACGGCCAGGGCGACCATGACCATCAGCATGATGCTGGCCGGAATGCCCCACATGAAGAATTCACCGGCGGTAAACTGCCTGGAGTTATAGGCGATGGCGTTGGGCGCCGCGCCGACCAGCAGCAGGAACGGCATGCCGGCGGTGACCAGGGAGGCGAACAGGATGACCTCGCCGGCCACACCGAGATAGGGGGCGATGACCAGGGCCACCGGCAGCGAGATGGCGATGGCGGCCACGTTCATGATGAAGTTGGTCATGATCAGGACAAAGAAGGCGATGCTGAGGACGAAGACGAACCAGTGGGCGTTCTGGAACATGGTCAGCCAGTTGACCGCCAGCCAGCTGGCCGCCCCGGTGTCCCACAGGCAGAAGCCGATGGACATGGCCCCGGCGAAGAGGAGGATGATGTTCCAGGGAATTTCCTCCAGGTCCTCGAGCTTGAGGATGTTGACCATGAAGAAGCCGATGGTCGAGCAGAGCAGAATGGCCGTCTTGTCGATGGCGTCGAGGGCCGGGACGAACGAGCGCAGGGCAATGACAAAGATGGTCACGCCGACGATCACCGCGGCCAGCACTTCCTGGCGGGTGATCCGGCCCAGCTCGACGTACATCCGCTGGGCCTTTTCCTTGAGCCCTGGAATGCGCGTCTTTTCCGGCTTGAAGACGAGCATCATGAGGCCCCAGAGCAGGAAGACCATCCCCCAGCCGATGGGGAACATGTACCAGGTCAGCTCGAAAAAGCCGATGTCCTGGTTCATGATGTCCTTGTAGAAGCCGAAGGCCACCGCGGCGCGGGCCGCGCCGAGCAGGGTGATGATGCTGCCGGCGCCGGCCACGTAGGCCATGCCGATGAACAGCCCCTTGCCGAACCTGGTGGGCGTTTCTTCCTGGCTGTACATGGCGTAGATGGCCAGCAGCAGCGGGTACATGGTGGCCGCCACCGCCGTATGGGCCATGATGTGGGTCAGGGCCGCGGTCAGGATGAAGCAGCCCAGATAGATCATGCTGGTCCGTTCCCCGACAATGGCCAGCATTTTGTAGGCGATGCGCTTGGTCAGTCCGGTCTTGGTGAAGACCATGCCGATGACGATGGAGCCGAAGATGAACAGCACCGACGGGTCCATGAAATCCTTGAAGGCCGCCTTGGCCGGCCGGATCAGGAACAGGGCCTGCAGCATGCCGATGGCCAGGCTGGTGACGCCGATGGGCAGGACCTCGAAAACCCACCAGGTGCCGGCCAGCAGAAATACGGCCAGGGCCCCTTTCGCTTCCTTGGAGAGGACAAAACTCTCGCCCAGGGGATCCACCGCATCCGGCCATGGGGGGGAATAATAGACAACAGCAAACAGGATGATTCCTGTAAACATGAATACGAGCCGCTTCCAGTCGATGGGTTGTTTCTCCTTGGCAACCCGTACCTCCGTCTGATCGTTGGTCATGACTTTCTCCCCGCCTAGGTATTTAACTCATAAAATTGTTGATTATCTTACAGCTTGCACCGGCTGGTTATGGCCTTGAATATCTCCTCCATGCGGATCACGCCAAGAACCCGTGAGTCATCGACAACGGGAAGGACGGTTTCGTTGACGCTCAACATGATGGCCAGGGTCTTGAGGAGGGACTCGCTGCTCCTGATGGTCAGCTTGATGGGCGACATGAAATCGATGATTTTTTTCGTTCTTCTCTTCGAGCACTCCTCAAAGAAGGAATCTTCCCAGAGGATAACCAGACTGGTGGCATCCGGTTTTTTGCCTTCAAATTTATTGACCTTGGCAAGCCCGGTAAAACGGGGGTCGATCCCCAGAATGATGTCCTGCATGGTGACCCGGCCCACCAGCCGGTTGCCGGCGTCGAGAATGAGGATCTCCCGGTACCTGAGCAGCTCCCGGGAACCGTCAGTGTAGGATTTGATGACTTCAACGGCGTCGCTGAGGGACTGGTCTTCGGTGAGATGCGGGAACCTGTCGAGGGTGATTATGTGGTCCTTGACCACAGGGTTATCGGTCTGCACTTGAGTCCTCCTCTCTTGGTAATTATGTTTACGCCGGCAAGTCAGGCGGGAAAGCCCGCCTCGCCGCGGAAAAAACCCCGTTCGCAGGACATACTGCACCTCTTTCGGATGCCCCTGTTTTTCAGCGGCGTTCCGAATATTTCGATCCCGGCCTTTCCGGTCTGTCGTCCGGCACCCGGATGCGGCCCAGGATAATGGTTAGAGGATTACCAGCTTTTGCTTTTGATGATTTTATTTACCTCTTCCTGGCGCTTCTTCTCCACAACGAGCATTCGTTTATGTTTTGCCTCGCCGATTTTATCGAGGAGCTCCTTCAGATCGACCGGTTTTTCAAGGAAATCCTCGGCCCCCATTTTCATCGCCTCGATGCCGCTTTTTACTGTGGCGTGGCCGGTCAGCATGATTATTTCGAGATCAGGGTTTTTCTCCTTGATCCGCTTCAGGGTCTCGAGTCCGTCAAGTCCCGGCATGGCAAGGTCCAGGACAATCGCGTCGAAGGATTTTCCCTCGATCAAGTCAACCGCGTCTTCACCGCTGGTTACCGTGTCAACACGATAACCCCTGGTTTCCAGGCGGCTGGACAGGGCATCCAGGAATTGTTCCTCATCATCCACCAGCAAAACATTTGCCTTGATCTCTTCAGCCATGTTTGTTTTCTCCGTTCAGAAGTATGGTATTGGCGGCCCGGTCCTGGAAGGCATCGCCAACGGATCAGCGGCACAGCCCCCATGGCTGTTGTCATTCAGCCCCGGGCTGGTCCGCTGTCAGCAATGAAACGGTCTATTTTTTCTTTTTCTCCATGATGCTGCGCGCCGTTTCATATTCGCCTTCTTCCGCAAAGGCGGCGGCAGCCATGGTGTTCTGGAGCTTTTCGTGATATGCCGCCTTGATCCGGCCGACCAGTTCTTCTATGTCGACGGGTTTTTTCAGGTAGTCAAAAACACCCAGGCGGCGTGACTCTTCTTCATCCCTGTCCGTTCCGTGCCCGGTCAGGATGATAACCTGGATTTTGGGGTACATTTTCTTGACCCGGCGCAAAACTTCCATTCCGTCGATGCCGGGCATCTTCAGATCGAGCACCATGACATCCGGCTCATTTTCATTGACGAAATCAATGGCCTGGGTGCCGTCAAAGACAGTGTCGCTTTTCAGATCGCGCATCTTGAGCCGTTCTGAAAGGGTTTGGACAAATGTTTCCTCGTCATCAACGAGCAGAACTTTCATTTCAGCCATGGGACACCTCGCTGTTGTGGCATTAACCTCAAGTCAAAGCCGGTTTCGTTACTTTTCGTGCTTCTTGCCGCTTTTCTTCTGGTCGTCGTCGGTTTTGCTCTCGTCTTTTTTTTTGTCAAGAATGGTCCGGGCGGAGTCAAATTCACCCATCTGGGCAAACGTTGCCGCGACCATGTCGTTTTCGAAATTATCGAAAAAGGCAAACTTTCGTTTCTTCTTCTGCCGGAGCCTGCTTCGCTTGACCGCCTCTTTAATTTTACCTTTCAGGGATTCGATGTCGAATGGAACGGTAATTTCATCCGAGGCCCCCTCCTGCATGCATTCGATCGATATGGCGACGTCATCGATGCTGCTGATGACAATGGTCTCGACTTCGGTGGCGGTGGCCTTCAATTCCTTCAGAAAGGGCACCGCGGGCAAGGCGTTCCCCCTGACATCAAGGAGAACAACGTTCATTTTTTGCCTGCCCAGAAGTTCGAGGGCCTGAGCCGCGGTTTCCGCCCTGAAAACTTTTACCCGGAATTGACTTAATTTCTGCTGCAAGGTCTGGCCGAATGACGCATCGTGCATTACTATCAGAATCGACTGAGGCATCGCTCATACCAGTTATTCGAATCATGGCCAGTTCCGTCTCGGCCGCTGGCCCCATCCCCTTCTCATTTCCCGCCGCCATCTGTGGAGAGTGAAAGCCGGTATTTATGAGCACGGGGAGGGGCGGCCCTTGTCAATTATTGCCGGTTTCCCGTCAGTTGACGGTTACATAGCCGAATGAAAGATGGACGCCCCGCAAGCCGAGGCTCTCACACATGTCACGACCGAGCGTGCTGCACACTCCCCTGCCGCTGGTGAGGTTCACGGCTTCCTCCCGGAGTCCTGCTTCGGCGAAGGCAACGGCGGCAAAATGACTTTCCACCCAGTTGAGGGAAGTGCGCGGTTTCGATTCGGGCAGCATTTCCCTGGCCGTATCCCATTCGCCTGCTTCAGCGTACGTTACTGCCATAGCCAATTTTTGGAATTTTTCGAGCAGCGTTTTCATGATATGGCCTCCTTTGTTTGGGGGATCATGCCTCTTTTTGCCATAGTTATTGCAAGCATTGTGCCATTACAATAATATTAATCATATTAATAAGTTGTATGTATGCACCGTTGTCGGCACGAGAAATGCGGCCAAGGCCGTGCGGCAAAGTAAAACGAAACGAAACGGGAACGGGTGGCGGAGGACGAGTTTTTTTCTTTTAATACCAATCGATTAAAGCGAAAAAAGTGCGAAATGGCGAAAAGGCAGCGATGTAAAACATAATGAAACATAAAGCGACGTATTGGGGTGTACATCCGGCACCGGCCCAATTCACCAGGCCGAAGAAGATCAATCCGTCCCCGGAAGGGATGTCCGGCCGCCGGCAAAGGGTACCGCGATCTCCAACACCATGGTGCAGGGGATTGTCGAGGTCCTCAGTTCCCCCTGGCCTTCGTCATGTTATTCATGGTGTCAGCCGCCGGACTCCGGGGGGATGGGAGATAAGAGTAAAACGGCCCGGATGCCGTCCTTGTCCGGCTCCACCGGAGGACGTTCGGCATGCAGGGCCTGAAGCGCTTCGGGGGGAATGGGCGGGGACAGGTCCGCCGGGGCCCCGGCTTTGATTTTTTCGCAATGGAAGGCGATCCGGACCCGGTCCCCCGCCGCCGCGGTGGCGACTCGGACGGCGCCCTGTTTTTCAAGATGATCAAACATCGGCATGACAGCTGAAAAAACGACAAACTGGAGCAGTGAGGGGTTGCTGTGCAAGGGGGGGAGCCCCGGGGCCGGATCGAATTCCAGGGCGACATTTTTCAGCCGGGCAAACCTGCGGGCCAGAAAAAGGATCTCGCCGACCACCTCGTTGACGCTGAATGAGGAGAGGGGAAAGTCCATGCGGTGGGCAAATCGGCCGAGATGGCTTGCCATTTCCGCGGCGGCGGCAACACGTTCGCCAATGCCCGCCGTGATTTTCGCCAACCGCTCCCGTCCGGGAAGGGCGTCCTTCTCCATGGCCAGCAGGTCATCGAGCAGGCCGCTGAGCTCCTTGGTGACGCTGAGGTGATTTTTGAATTCGTGGGAAACTCCGGCGATTATCAGGCCCACGAAGGCCAGGCGCGCGTCATGCAGGTTCGGCTTCGTCATGCTCATGCGGTCCCTCCCTCAGCGCCGGGCAGTGCCGCACGCCGTTTTTGCGTTGCTGCGCCGATCTTTTTGATCAGCTCAGGCAGATCAACAGGCTTGATGATGTAGTCGAGTATCAGGCTGCTGATGCCTTCTATTATTTTTCTGTCCCCGTGGCCGGTCAGCATGATGACCTCGATGGAGGAATCGTACTGCTTTATTGCTTCAAGAGCCTGCAACCCGTCAATATTGGGCATTTTCAGGTCAAGCAGTACGACGTCCGGCACATGATCCGCGGTGTGGATGAGGGCAAGGGCGTCTTCCGCGCAGTAGACGGCCACTGCTTCCATGTTCCGCATGTTCAATCTTTCAGCCAGGGTGGAGGCGAATTCCTTTTCATCGTCCACAATCAGCACCCGCGGGTTTTGCATGAGCTGGATCTCCTTCTCTCAGTCCAAGGGCAGAAGCACGGTAAACGTCGTCCCTTCTCCGACAACACTGTCCACCTTGATCGTCCCCCCCAGTTTGGTTACCAGGCCGTAGGTGATGGACAGGCCGAGCCCGGTCCCCTTGTGTTCTCCCTTGGTCTTGGTGGTGAAAAACGGCTCGAAGATATGTTTCATCGTCTCCTGAGGGATGCCGGGCCCGTTATCCGTGATGTCGACCCGCAGAAAGGCGTCCTGCCGGGTGGTGGCTATTCGTACATACCCTTCATCCTCCACGGCATCGATGGCATTGTTGATGATGTTAAGAAAAATCTGCTGCAGCTGACCCCGGTCGCTGCGGATCGTCGGCAGATTGTCGCGCAGTTCAAGCTCCAGGCGGATATTGCGGTAGAGAATCTCCTTTTCGAGAAAGGCGAGGACCTCCCGGATCAGTTCATTGACCATCACCGGTTCAGGCGTGACATCCATCCGCCGGGCAAAGCCAAGCAGCCGGTGGGTAATCACTTTGCAGCGCGAAACGGCATTCTGCACCCCGCCGATCAGTTCGGCAAACTTGGCCTTGTATTGAAAATCGTCGGATATATCCATCAGATCTTTCATCAACCCGGCCTTCTGATCGATGATGGCCAGGGGGTTGTTGATTTCATGGGCGACTCCGGCGGCGAGCCGGCCGATGGAGGCGAGTTTGCTGTTATGCTCGGCCTCGGCGATGATCGCTTCCCTGGCTGCGTCGCTGTGCCGGACACGGTCGACAAGGATATTGGCCACCCGGACGACAACCACCAGGACCAGGATGATGCTGATTATGACAATGGCGTGCATCTGGTTTTTGAACTGGTTCCAGCCCTCTCCGTACGCATAGCCCTTCTTGACCAGGACGAGAATCCAGGGGGTATTGTCAATATACGCGTAGGCCCGGAATTCTTGCCCGGACTCGGATTTTGACCGGGCGTACTCAAGGGTGACGTCTCCCCGGTTGGGAAGCCGGGCAAGGGGGAACAGGCCGGAAACCGCATTGCCGTAAAACCGGGAAGAGGTCTGCAGGTTGCCGCCGTAATCGATGAGAAAAATATCGTCCGAGGCCTCTGTTTTTGTCGTGGCGATGAATTTGTCCAGGGTTTCGGAGTCGATACTTGCCTTGAGCAGACCGCAGACCGCCTGATTCGCTGTCCGTTTGGAAACCGTGACGACAAAATGGGGGATATCACGGTAGCCGAGAAAGGCGGTGCTGATGAATGTTTCGTGACTGACGGCCTTGGGAAACCAGTCGCTCCGGCTGTAATCCCGGCCGATGAGATTGTACGGGCCGGCATAGGTCGTCTGAATGCCGGACTGATCGA
>JALHJD010000321.1 GCA_022837185.1 Desulfobacteraceae bacterium | reverse complement strand
CCCAACGCCTGGCGGCTGGCGACCATGGACAACCTGGAGACCGACCCGCAGCGGCTGGGGAAAATGGGTCTGCGCCAGGAAGTCGGCGGCGGCGGGACCGTAACCGAGGCGGCGGAAAAAGCGGCGGCCCACCTGGCCGCCAAGGGCTGGAAGACCGGCCGGCGAGAGAAGAACGGCGGCATCCTCCTGTTCGCCCAGAAAGGGGCCTGGACCCGTTTCGGGGTCTACATCGTCCACTCCAGCATCCTGATCATCCTGATCGGCGCCATCATCGGTTCTCCCCGGTTAGCCAGCAACCTGCTCAAGGACCCCTCCCACGCCTTCAAGGGCAGCATCATGATCCCGGAGACCCAGCAGACCGATGTCATCTACTCGTTTCTCAAAGGGGTCGGCCAGATCCCCCTGGGCTTCACGATCCGCTGCGACTACTTCGGCATCGACTACTATTCCAACGGCATGCCCAAGGAGTACCGGTCAACGCTGTCGGTGATCGAGAACGGCGAGGTGGTGCTGCAAAAGGACATCGTGGTCAACGATCCCCTTATCTACAAGGGCATCACCTTTTACCAGTCGAGCTACCAGCCCTACCAGGACTTCATCGTCACGGTCAGGAACAATGCCACCGGGGCCGACAGGACCGAGCTGATCCCTCCCGCCCGCCAGATAACCTGGCAGGAGGGCGGCGCACGTTTCGGCATTATCAATCTGGAGAGACGCGGAGAGGTGATCCAGCGGCTGAAAATATGGTTCACCGACGACCAGGGCGAACCGTCGACCTTCTGGGTTGAGCCGAACCGCGAAGCGATCGTCAAGCGGCCTTCCGGCGAATACTCCATCAGCGCCAAGCAGCTCTATGCCACCGGCCTGCAGGTGGCCAAGGACCCGGGCGTGTGGTGGGTGTACATCGGCTGCGGCATCATGCTCGCCGGGCTGCTTGTGGCCTTTTTCATGTCGCACCGCAAGATCTGGGCGTTCGTCAGTGAGGAGGACGGCAAAGTGAAAATCCTTTTTGCTGGCAACGCGAATAAGAACAAAGTAGGTTTTGAAAAAACCTTCGCCGCCCTGACCAAAGACATGCAGGCATAACTTCCGCAGGGCCGGATATTACCGCGGCAACTGCTGTCCACACAAACAGAGCATGATCATAATCCCATGAACAGTTCTCAATTTTTTGGATTGACCACCCTGGCTTACCTGTTGTCCTCAGCCATGTACATCGCCCTGTTCGTTTTCAAGAACAGGAAAATAGGCTTTTTCGGCACCATCCTCTGCATCCTCGGCACGATCACCCTGACCGCGGCCCTGGGGCTGCGCTGGTATGAATCGTACCAGTTGGGCATCGGCCATGCGCCCCTGACCAACATGTACGAGTCCCTGGTCTTCTTCGCCTGGTGCATCTCCCTGTTCTATCTCTTCATGGAATTCAAATTCCAGAACAGGGTGATCGGGGCCTTTGTCATGCCCTTCGCCTTTACGGCCATGGCCTACGCCTCCTTTGCCAAGGGCGTCAACCAGGAGATCAGCCCCCTGATTCCCGCCCTGCAGTCCAACTGGCTGATCGCCCACGTCATCACCTGCTTCATCGGCTACGGCGCCTTTGCCATGGCCGCCGGTCTGGGCGTCATGTACCTGCTGAAGAAGTCGGCCCTGAACCGGAAGCTGGCCGCCGACACCCTGACCGGCTCACTGCCCGAGCTGCGTTTCGTCGACGACATGACCTACAAGACCATCGTCTTCGGCTTTCTGTGGCTGTCGGCCGGCATCATCACCGGCGCCATCTGGGCCAACGAGGCGTGGGGGACGTACTGGAGCTGGGACCCCAAGGAGACCTGGTCCATCATCACCTGGTTCGTCTATGCCTCGACCCTGCATGCCCGGTTCACCCGCGGCTGGACCGGCACCCGCATCGCTTCGCTGGCGATCATCGGCTTTGTCTCGGTGTTCTTCACCTACTTCGGGGTCAACTACCTGCTGTCCGGACTGCACAGCTACGCGAATTGATTTTCGATGCATAGGATAACAACGGAGACGGTATTGAAACCGTCTTGACAAGAAATTGAAAACCCGTTATAGACCGGGATATATGAGGGATATTGACACATATTCTCAATCCATCAACCACATTCTCATTGAGAAAGGAGGAACAATGAAAAAGGTAATTCTGTATGGAGTGGCTGTTGCTTTTCTTTCAGTCGCAGGCTTTGCCGGTGTAGGCATGTCCGAAGAAGACAAGGGCCCCGCCGATATCACCCTGGAAGTGGCGGGCTCCGAAAAGCCGAAACCGGCCGTTTTCCCGCATGCCAAGCATCAGGAAACCATTGAATGCGATACCTGCCATAAGAGCGAGTTCTACAAGCCCGGCGCCTGGACCAAGGATGACGGACACGGTCTGTGCCAGGAATGCCACAAGAGCAATGAGGATGCGGAACGCGCCAAAGAGCTGAAGAAGTGCACCACCTGCCATCCGAAGGCTGAATAACTCCATACCTGGAAGCAGATGGCACCAGAAAGGCTGTCCGGCAACGGACAGCCTTTTTTTGTGCGCCCGGCA
>JALHJD010000320.1 GCA_022837185.1 Desulfobacteraceae bacterium | reverse complement strand
ATCGTCCCGGCGGTTCTGGGCCCAGGAAATCTCGTCATGCCCGTGCAGCAGGAGCTTCTCCTCGCCCCAGCTGATGGTATCCATCCTCGATTCATCGATGCCGAGGTTGACAAGATACCGCTTGGCGCTCTGGGCCCTGCGCTCTCCAAGGGCCAGGTTGTACTCTTTTGTGCCGCGCGGGTCGCAGTTGCCCTCTATCCTGATCCGGATTGCGGGATTTTCCTTGAGGAAATCACCGTTGAATTCAATCCGCTCAACCTGATCGGGACGGATTGATGAGGAGTCAAAATCAAAATACACAGGCAGCATGGGTGCCGATGTCCGGCCTTCCATAATGGCCGACGCTTCCGTTTCCAGGGATTCGGTCGGTCCCATGGCAGCCTGATCACTGGGCGCAGCCGCCGGGGTTTCCACCGCCTTTTTTGCGCAGCCGCCCATCATGATCCCAAAAAACAGAACAAGAACAGTGACCAGAAAAATTGATCCACGACTCCGCATAATCCTGCCTCCTTATTAAGGTGTGTAATCAAAAAAAAAGGGTTGTTCATACCTTACAAACTCCCATGAAAAATTCAATATTTTTTACTCTCGGGTACAAATTTTTTTTCCTGGAGGCAAGAAAATTCCTTGCAAAAGTTTTATCTGAAATCTACACTCAACTTTTGTTTATGAATGACAATTCATTGTCTGAAGCCCCTTATTGTACTTAACTCGCGTGGATACAAAAAAAAACACCATTGAGACGACCGACGATCTTGTCTGCCGGAACGATTTCGGCACCTTTTTCGGAGTGACCCAGCCGACGTTCGACAGGGTATGGAACCGGTTGTCCGAAGCTGAAGGCAATTCCGCAGTCTATGTTTCCATGGAAATCGGCGCCGATCCGGATGTCTACCACCCGGTGCGTGATTTCCTTCTCTCCAGGAACCTGACCGAATCCCCCGATCCCCTGGTACAGAAATTCATCGACAAATACCTTGCCGGTCCGCGAAAAATCCCGAACTACAGCGGCGGACTCGGAGTGCTTGCCGGCGACACTCTCAAGAGCTTTGCCGACACCCACATTCCCGTGTGCGCCGTCAGCCTCCTGTACCGGGAAGGCTATTTTTCCCAGATGGTCGATTACAAGGTCGGCCAGATCGATCACGCCACCCGCTGGATCCCCGGCGAAACACCCGCCCTTTTTCAACTGCGGGAGCCGGGAGCTCCGGGCACCCCGCTGACTGTACCTGTTCCGTTTTTCTGGGCCGGCGGCGAAATGGTCGAGGTCAAGGCCCAGGTCTGGATGAAAATGGAGATCAACGAGCGGCTCGATTACTTTGTCCCCGAATTTCTCCTGGATTATGGGGACCCTTCCGCCCCGCCCTGGATCCACGAAGCCTCGAGACAGCTCTACAGCGCCAAAACGCCCCTGATCAAGGCCAACCAGCGCCGCATGCTCGGTTCGGGCATTCTGCCGCTCATGGAAAAGCTCGGCTTCACCGCCCGTACCATTCACCTGAACGAACAGCACGGAATCACCGTCACCCTCCATCTCATGATGCGGGAGCTTGAAGCCCTTCTCGGACCTGACTTCGAGGAACGGATGACCGACAGGGATATCCTGGCCGCAGCCGACAGGGTGGGCGACCGACTGGTCTACACCATCCACACCCCGGTCAAGGCAGGACATGACCGCTTCGCGCGTTCTCTCTATGCCCAGATCACCCGCAAGGGCTGCACGAAAATTCTCGACCTGCTGGCCCAGGACAGCGATTTTCCCAACGACTACAATTTCACCTCGATGGCCATGCGGATCAACAGGGCCGTCAACAGCGTCAGCCGCCTGCACCGCGACGTCACCCGGCGCCAGTTTCCCGCCTTCGCCGAGAAAATCGGCGCCATCACCAACGGTGTCCATCCCGGGACCTGGGTCAGCGAAAACCGCTGCCGGGTCTTCGACGCCTTTACCCAGCTCAACGACTGGCGCAATGATCCGGGCAGCTTTTCCCGCTCCGATCTGGCCGGCGACCCTCTTTTCCGCCGGCAGCTCCGCGAGGCGTGGGAGCGCGACAATGCCCTGCTGATCGAATACATCAACCGGATGCTGATTCTGCATCGAACCCAGATGGCGGAAACCTGGATCGAACCGCCCAACTATCTCTCCAGCATTGACGACGGGTTCCTTCACCCCGGGGTGTACACCATCGGTTTCGCCCGCCGCTTTTCCACCTATAAACGGGCTGATCTCATCTTCGATGATATGGCCGCCCTGGCGGACATCCTCCTGGAGAAGAACCGGAAGGTCAACTTTATCTTCGCCGGCAAGGCCCATCCCCAGGATGAGCCGGGCAAATCCGTTCTCAAGCTGATCGTCGACAACCAGGAAGAGCTGTATGAACGGAGCAAGGGCCTGGCCAAACTGGTCTTTATCCCCGGCTACGACATGGCCATCGCCAAAATGATGGTTTCCGGCACCCATGCCTGGCTGAACAGTCCCAAGCGACCGCTGGAAGCGAGCGGCACCAGCGGAATGAAAGCCGCCATGAACGGGGTGCCCAACATCAGCGTGATGGACGG
This sequence comes from Desulfobacteraceae bacterium, assembly GCA_022837185.1. Taxonomy (GTDB): domain Bacteria; phylum Desulfobacterota; class Desulfobulbia; order Desulfobulbales; family Desulfobulbaceae; genus UBA10518. The sequence continues at coordinate 25 of JALHJD010000320.1, read as the reverse complement.
CTGGTGGGTGGAGGGATACCACGAC
>JALHJD010000319.1 GCA_022837185.1 Desulfobacteraceae bacterium | reverse complement strand
GCCGCTCTGGCGTTGATTGCCGGCTTCATGTTCGCCGGCTCCTATTATAAAGGAAAACAGGCGGAAAAGTTCGGTTTCCTGGCCCAGGAAAACGCCGCAGTTTTTATCAGAGACCATTCTCCGACCCTGGGCAGCGATGAGGCAAAAGTGTACCTGATCGAGTTCATGGACCCGGCCTGTGAAACGTGCGCGGCATTTTCACCGTTTGTCAAGCATCTCATGAACACCAATCCCGGCCGGATCAAACTTGTGCTCCGCTACGCTCCTTTTCATGAAGGCGCCGACTATTTCGTCAAAATTCTCGAGGCGGCCGGCAGACAGGGAAAATACTGGGAGACCCTCGACGTCATGTACAGGTCGCAACCGCACTGGGCCAGCCACCATAATCCCCAGCCGGAAAAAATATGGCAGTTCCTTCCCTATGCCGGCGTCGATGTCGAACAAATCAGAAAGGACATGAATGATCCTGAACTGGTCCGCCTGATCGAACAGGATCTTGCCGATGCCGCCGCCCTCGAGGTCCGCAAGACTCCCGGTTTTTTTGTCAACGGCAAGCCGCTGCAGACATTCGGCTACGAGCAGTTGCAGGAACTGGTTCAGGCGGAAATCCGGGCGACTTATCCGGAATAACCCCTGCCGTCCGGGCCGCGGACTGTCAGGAGTTTCCTGCCCTGGTCTCCCGTTTGACTTTTGAATGCCCGATCCCCTATACTGATTGTATGGGTGCTGGTTGGGCGCGGGAGGTGTGACTGCCCTGCACGAGGGCAATCCCGGGTGAGCCGGCGGCAGGGCATGGAATTGCCGGGCCGCTCCTCCGGTGAAGCGCTTCCGCCCGGGCAGCCGTCGTGAAAAAATCAACAGGAGAAATGTTTATGGCGAAAGAGGTAAAAGTCGGATGCGCAAGGCCCACCGGGGGTCCTGTGGGAGAAAAAGTTCCGAAAAAGACTCAGGAAGAGGAAAAGCAGCAAAAGGAGGTATCGACCATGATCCAGGTTGGCAGGAAGGCCCCGGATTTCACCGCCCCGGGCTACCGGCAGGGGAAATTCATCAGTGTACAGTTGTCTGATTATCTCGGGAAATGGGTCCTCCTTTGTTTTTACCCCGGTGATTTCACCTTTGTCTGAGCAACGGAGATTTCGGCAGTTGCCGAAAAATATGAGGAATTTAAGAAACTCGGGGTGGAGATTCTCTCCATGAGCATCGACAGCGTCTTCGTCCACAAGATGTGGGATGACCACGAGCTGTCCAAAATGGTGAAGGGAGGGGTCCCCTTTCCCATGCTGTCCGATGCCGGCGGCAGGGTCGGCAGGGTATTCGGTGTCTATGACGAGGATGCCGGGGTCGAAACCCGCGGCAGATTCATCATCGACCCGGACGGGGTGATCCAGGGGTATGAAGTCCTGACCCCGCCGGTGGGAAGGAATGTGAATGAATCCTTCCGGCAGGTCCAGGCCTTTCAGTTGATCCGGGAGACAAAGGGAGCGGAAGCGACCCCGTCCGGCTGGCGGCCTGGCAAGATGACCCTGAAGCCGGGCCCGGACCTGGTCGGCAACGTCTGGAAGGTCTGGAAAACCGACATGGCATTCGACTGAACCCGGCCAGTCCGCCGGCCGGCCTCATCTCCGGCAGCGGCAGGCCGGCGGCGGAGTACACGGAAACCGGAGAGGCGTTTATGAAGAAGCGGGGTCGATGCGGCCCCGCTTCGCTGTTTTGAGCCTGACCCGGACGACCCGCGGTCCGCGGCGGCAAAAGCATCCCGCCACCGCCGCCCTTTCTTCGCCGTAATGCGGCAGCGCAGGGGGAATCGCGAAACCTTCAGCCTTTGCGCAGCACCCGCTTGTCGCCGATGCGGATGGTCAGCTTGATCTTGTCGAGATATTCAAGCAGGGGAATGGAATATTTGCGGGTGAGCCCGGTCAGATCCTTGAACCGGGGGGCGTCGATTTCGCCGTGCTGTTGAATGTAGGACGAAACCTTCCTGCCCAGTTCCTCGATGCTGGACGATTCAAAATAGAGGGATTCCGTCACCTTGATCAGTTTTTTCTCCTGCAGCAGCAGATTCAGGACCTGCAGGATCTGTTTTTCGGGAAAATCGACCAGCGAGCCGATGACCTCCTGAAGGTTCGGCGGCGTCAGCCCGCTGTCCAGGTAGACCTTGAGGATCCGGTCCTTCATGTCCTGTTCGTCCACCTGCAGTGTGACCTTGAAGTCGGCCAAACGCAGTTCCGCCTGGTCCTGGACGATGGTGTTTCTTTTTACCAGGCTGTTGATGACGTACTGGAAGAGTTTGGGGTCCACCGGCGGCCTGAGACCCGAGCGCAGCTCTTCCCTGGCCAGGCCGCTTTTCAGGGGATTCTCCCGGTGATACTGTTTGAGGATATCGAGGATTTTCGCGGCGAGATTGCCGACCACGGAGCCGGCCACCATCCACTGCCGCTCCGAATCGACCACCACAATTTCTCCGCTTGAAACCGGCAGCTGGAGAAGCTTTTTCAGGCGGTTGCCGAAAACGCCCAACCGGGTCGAAAGCTGCTGCTGCGTCAATCCTTTCGGCCCCGCTTCTTCAAGGAACAGCTGCAGCCGTTCGATGTCCGTTCCCTCGGTATAGAGGGTGAAA
>JALHJD010000318.1 GCA_022837185.1 Desulfobacteraceae bacterium | reverse complement strand
TCCCAGCATCAGCTTGGGAGACGTTCCCAGCAGTTGGTCCAGAAGAGAGCCCACCCACAGAAACAGCAGGGAGGCGACGGCCAGGATGAATCCCCAGGCCGATAAAAAAAAGATTCGGCGAAACAGCGAAGGCTCTTCGATGCGCGTCTTTCTCAATTTCACGGGCATCCCGGCACTTCTCCTTTCATCCGTTGCTCCGCGCCGGGCGTCCGGGCGGGGCGAAGACCATCCTTACGCTCCGGGCGGTTTTCCCGGCGGGCGCTTGCAGCCGCGGGCCGTGGAAGCGAGGGCTGACGGTCCGGAACGGATCGTCAGCCCTCACGCCGTTGGAAACGGTTGTCATCCGATGTAGCGCTCCTGCTCCTTGCGCATGTGCGCCAGCCAGCGTTCATGGTTGACGGCCCTGGCTTTGAAGTACTCCAGAATTTCCGGATGAGGCAAAATTAAGAACGCCTCTTTTTCCAGGGCGGCGACGACATAGTCGGCGCACTGTTCCGGCGTAATGGCCGTTTTCAAAATGAGTTTTCCGACGCCCTCGGCGTCTTCCGGAAGCATGCCGGAGATGACGCCGAACGGGCACAGGCAGCTGACCTTGATGCCCTGGCGGGCGTGGGTGATGGAAAGCCATTCGGCAAAAGCAACGGCGGCATGCTTGGAAACCGCGTAGGGCGCCTGGCCCAGCGTGGTGAGCAATCCTCCGGCCGAACCCGTCTGGAGCAGATAGCCGCCGCCGCGTTCGATCATCGACGGCAGAACGGCGCGGGCCGCGTACACATGCGCCATCACGTGAATATCCCAGCAGCGCTGCCAGATTTCGTTTTGCGCCTCGGCGCCGCCCGCCGCGGGAATGCCCGCGTTCGAACAGAAAAGATCGACCGGCCCGTATTTTTCAACGGCGGCCGCGACCAGCTTTTGAATGTCCGCTTCCTTGCCGACATCCGCCGTCACGGCAAGGCCGCCGATGTCAGCGGCCACCTTTGCCGCGCCTTCGCCGTTATAGTCGGAGACGACGATTCCTTTGGGATGCTCCGCCGCAAAACGATAACACAATCCGCGTCCGATTCCGGAAGCCGCGCCCGTCACCACCACCACCTTGTCTTTGATCTTCATAGTCACTCCTTCGTTTCAGAATCATATGTCAGACATTGACAGACCCTGCATAAACGCAACAGGCGCAAAAAGCAATTTCAAAAACGGATTATTTTGTGATCGCGGGGGGGCGCCGCCAGGCGGTCTCCGGAAAAGACGGGCGATGCGCTGGGGAGGAAACGGCAAACCCGGTTAGGTGTAGATTCGCGCCTGCTCCTCGTGCCGCAGCACTTTCAGGGCGGCCCGGGCGAAGACCGGCGCTTCCTGCTCGGGATACGTTTTCACCGGGGCGATAAAACCGCAGCGCGCTTCCAGCCACGCGACGGCATGGGCGGACTCCAGAATTTTGCCCGTCAGGACAACGGCGTCGACTTTGCCTGGCAGCACGGACGCCATCGCGGCAATGTCTTTCGCCGCCTGGTAGCACAGCGCCTCCAGGTAAAAGCGGGCTTCGTCATCACCCGCTTCAATCCGTTTTTCGATGTCGCCGATTTTATTGGTGCCGAGATAGGCGACCATTCCCCCTTCGCCGCGAATCATTTTCAGGATCTGCCCGCGCGTGTACCGGCCGGAAAAGCACAGCTCGACCAGGGACACAACGGGCAGGGCGCCGCTCCGCTCGGTGGTGAAGGGACCTTCTTCCAGAGCGTTGGTCACGTCCAGCAGTTTGCCGCCGGCCATGGCCGCAACGGACATGCCGCCTTCCATGTGGGCGATGATCAAATTGACGTCCTGCCGCCTCCTGTTCATCTCCGCGGCGGCAAAGTCCGCGACGCCTTCGATGTTCTGCACATGGTAAGCGGCGAACCGTTCAATCGCCGGCAGGCCGGAAACTTTGGCCAGAGGACCGAGCGGCTGCATGGCCAAGTGGGCGACAAAGGCCGGAACGCCGTATTCGTCGGCGATTTCCCGTGCCAGCATGCAGCCCAGTCCCGACGCATGTTCCAGATGCGACATGATGCCCCGGACATCGGCGATCATTTTGGCATTGACCTCGTAGGTGCCGCTTTCCTTATGACTGATCGCGCTGCGGCCGACCACGGCCGCCAGATCTCCTTTGCCGATGCGCCACTCGCGCAATTGATCTCCAATGAGCCGGCGGCGGTAGGGCAGCTGATCCAGAATGCGGGGATACTTGCGCAGTTCCGCCACCGGATGGATCATCCGGGCGCTTTGGACTTCCGTCTCATCTTCAAAAACAGACACCTCGCTGCTGGTGGATCCCGGATTGACGAGCAATATTCTGAACATCTAAACACCTCCCTGAAGGTTGGCCGGCGGCGGTCGGCCTCATGTCCACAGCGCTTAAACGCGGATTTATGTATTGCTTTAGCGGCCATAAAGCAAGATGAAACGCAAGGGGACGGGAAGCTCGCTTTGTCAAAGGGCTGCGCAAAGGACCGCCCCATCGATTGGCTTGATTTAAAGAGCGTTCTGATATATTTTTTAAGGCAAGACGGACATGCGTCAGCAAGGAGACGTCACGAAGAATAACCGGCAACTTCAGGAGTGCGAATCATGAACGTTAAAGGCTCTGTTTTCATCAATCTGGTGAAG
>JALHJD010000024.1 GCA_022837185.1 Desulfobacteraceae bacterium | reverse complement strand
GCAGGACATTCCGGTCCGTCTGGTGAGCATCGCCAACAATCATCCCAAAACTCCTTTCTCCTCCCTCCGGGTCAAGTGTCTCGGTCTCCAGTTCGGGGAGTTGAACCAGCAGCAGAAAACCCGGCTTGATTATTTCATCACCCGCAGTGCGGTTGCCGGGGCCTGATGCGGTCAGCATTTTTTTGTCCGCCCCCTGCCGCTTCTGCCGTCACGCCCGTTCCCCCTGCTCTTCGTGAGAAGATCGGGTTGACAGTCCACCTTGTGCCACATATAATACTCTGAGTTAATTGGGAATTATCCCCAAAGATACCCCGCTGGCCGCCCCGGGAACGGTGGCGGCGCAAACATGTAATTTATTGTTTTAATTTGGAAATAAGGCTTTTGTGCGTGCCTGTGCCGAAGTGACCGACGGAATTGACGTATCCTGACAGGATGGGAAGCTGCCGCCAATGACACCCCGTAATGCCGCCGACAACGTGCGATTGAAAAGCACAATCCTGCGTGGCGTGTACAACGAAAACCTCCGCATAAACAGTCCCCGCCCGGACCCGGCGTCCGGCAGAAAGGGGAGGGAGGGGCGCCGGACCGCGCTTGTGTTTTCAGTACTTTTGGTTCTGGCCGTGACCGTCCTGTTTGTCAGATTCTTCCCCTCCATGGGGCCGGACGCCAGCGGGGAACCGGCTGCCGTTGCCTCCGCCACCGCATCCCCCGTTTCGATGGCCCCGGCCTATACTTCCGCCTCGCTGCCGTCCGCGAACCTATCATTTCCGGTCCCGCAGGCATCGTACGTCATGCGGCCGTACGATTCCCTGCCCCAGGACTTCAACACAGACCGGCTGCTTGACTACAGCCTTATTCTCAACAACGACATGGTGCGGCTGAGTTCGGTTTTCGGCCTTGACGTCCAGACAATCGTCATCGACCCGGGCCACGGGGGGGTGGACCCCGGAGCAATCGGGGTTCTGGGCACCAAGGAAAAGGACATCGTCCTCGACCTCGCCCACCGGCTGCGGGACAAGCTCATGGAGAGCGGCAGGTATAATGTCGTTCTGACCCGTGAGGGGGACAGCACCATGTCCCTGGCGGAACGGGTCGAATTTGCCAATTCCGGCCGCACGGACCTGTTCATTTCCCTCCACGTCAACGCCCTGCCGCAGAAACGGGCCAATGTCATTGAAACCTACTATTACGGTCCGCCCTCCGACGCGGAGACCCTGCGCATCGCCGAACAGGAAAACAAGGGTTCCGGCATTCTGACCAGGGATTTTGCAAACATGATCAGGAAGATCGGCAACACGTTCAAGGAGCAGGAATCGGCAAGTCTGGCGGCCGCCATTCAACATAGTCTCTTCACGAACGTCAAAAAGTATGATAAGGATACTTCCGATGCCGGAATAAAGATCGCCCCGTTTGCTGTCTTGCTCGGCGTCGATGCGCCGAGCGTGCTGGTGGAGATTTCATGCATCAGCAAGAAGCAGGAGGAGCTGAAGCTGAATCTGCCCGCCTACCGCGAAGAAATAACTTCTTTTATCGCCGAAGGCACAAGCCGCTATCTTGCCAGAAGAAATCTGCAAGTCGTCAAAGGAGAGGAGAATGACCAAAAAGTCCGAGGCAAAAGAAGCTGATGAGAAGTTGATCGTCGGAATCGATCTGGGGACGTCAAGGAGCGCCATTTCCGCAAGCAATGGCAAGAGCATGTGGGTTGACAGCTATGTCGGCTGGCCGAAGGATTTCATCGCCAGGAAAGTGGTGGGCAACTCTGTTCTTTTCGGCAAGGATGCCCTGGAACACCGTCTTTCCCTCGACCTGTACCGTCCCCTCAAAAACGGGGTCATCAAGGAAGGGACGACCCGGGACGAGGAGGCGGTCAAGGAACTGATCCATCACCTGATCACCCTGGTCAAGCCCAAAAAGGATAATTCCAAGGTCCGGGCGGTGGTGGGGGTGCCGGCTGAATCCTTCAAGGTCAACAAGGTGGCCATCAGGAAGGCGGTTTCCGATTTCGCCGAATCCCTGCTCGTTGTCTCCGAACCTTTTGCCATCGCCTACGGCGTCAATGCCCTGGACAATGCCATGGTCATCGACATCGGCGCCGGGACCATCGATTTCTGTATCATGCACGGGACCGTGCCGACGGATGAGGATCAGCGGACCGTGCTGCAGGCCGGGGACTATATCGATCAACAGCTGTACAATTTTATGGCGGAGCGTTACCCCCACTCGGATTTCAACCTGAACATGGTTCGCCGCTTCAAGGAGGAGTTCAGTTTCATCGGCGATCCGGAGCGGGCCGTCAAGGTCAACATCCCGGTCGACGGCAGGCCGACCAAACATGATGTTACCGAGGAGATGCGAAGGGCCTGCGAAAGCATCCTGCCGGCCATCGTGGAAACCACCCTGGAATTGATCGCCAAATTCGACCCGGAATACCAGGATGTTATCCGTCAGAACATTATCCTGGCCGGCGGCGGGAGTCAGATCCGCGGCATCGACAAGTACCTCGAAAACGTGCTCAGTGAATACGGCAAGGCCAAGGTGGAGGTTGTCGAGGACCCGCTGTTCTGCGGGGCCAATGGTGCCCTATCCCTGGCCATGGACATGCCGGAAGATTACTGGACGGAGGTTTAGTTAGGCCCAGCCGGCCTTCCCGCTCCCGTCTGCCGCCGGAGAACCGGAACGGCCGCGGCTCCGGGAGAGAGGTTTCCGCTATGGCCGTTCCGCAAGGGGGATGAACTTGCGGGCCGGTTCGCCGATATACACCTGCCGCGGTCGCCCTATCCTGGTGGCCGGATCCTCGTGCATTTCCTTCCACTGGGCAATCCAGCCGGGCAGCCTGCCCAAGGCGAACATGACGGTGAACATGTTGCTCGGGATGCCCAGCGCCCTGTAAATGATCCCGCTGTAGAAATCGACGTTCGGATAGAGATTGCGCTCGATGAAGTATTCATCGTGCAGGGCTATCTCTTCCAGTTTGTAGGCAATGTCAAGCAGGGGGTCGGAGACGTTCAGGACCCTGAGGATCTCGTCGCAGGCCTTTTTGATTATCTTGGCCCGGGGATCGTAGGTTTTGTACACCCGATGGCCGAAGCCGGTCAGCCTGAAGGGATCGTTTCTGTCCTTGGCCTTGTTGATGTACTTCTCGAAGTTGCTGTCATCGGCGTAAATGGTCTCCAGCATGTCGAGCACCGCTTCATTCGCCCCGCCGTGGAGCGGGCCCCACAGGGCGTTGATGCCGGCGGCAATGGCGGCGTAGATGTTCACGCCCGCGCTGCCCACGAGCCTGACGGTCGAGGTCGAACAGTTCTGCTCGTGATCGGCATGCAGGATCAGCAGCTTGTTGAGGGCGGTCACTATTTCCGGCCGCACGGTGTAAGGGCGGACGGGTTTGTCGAACATCATGTGGAGAAAGTTGCCGCAGTAGCACAGATCATGCCGCGGGTAGACCAGGGGATGGCCAATGGATTTTTTGTAGGAAAAGGCGGCGATGGTCCTGATTTTTGAAATCAGCCTGGTCGATGTTTCATCAAAATCCTCAAGGGGATTCGCGCTCATCTCGGGATAAAAATTGCAGAGGCTGTTCACCATGACGGAGAGTATGGACATCGGCGAGGCATGGGAGGGGAAGTGGTCAAAAAAATGAATCATGTCCTCGTGGATGAGGGCGAAGCGGCCGATGAGCTGTTTGAATGCTTCCAGTTCCGCGGCATTGGGAAGCTTGCCGTGCAGGAGCAGATAGGCGACCTCGACGAACAGGCAGTTTTTGGCCAGGTCCTCGATATCGTAGCCGCGATAGCGGAGAATCCCTCCCCTGCCGTCGAGGTAGGTGACGGAACTGGTGCAGGAACCGGTGTTTTTGTAGCCGGAGTCCAGGGTAATGTACCCTGTTTCCCGCAGCAGGTTTGAGATGTCGATGGCCTTATCACCCATGGTGCCTTCTACCAGGGGCAGGTGATAGGTCTTGCCGTTGATCTTGAGTTCCGCGGCGGATGCAGTTGTCGTGTATGTCATGGCAGGTACCTCCTGTTGGCCGGCACTTGGTTCGTGTCGGCCCGGTTTTTATTTGTCAAGATGCCGGCGTTTGATCCAGGTGTCCGTGAACCGGAGAATCCGGGCAGCGGCGTGCCTCTTCGAAAACATAAGGATTTCCGGGTGCCGGTCCGAGCGGGACCGGCCATGCGGTGTGAACCGGCTCGAGGGGTATGGTTACTTTTGGTGACAGCAACCCAAAACAGTACTATAATATTTTCTGATGAATAATTCAAGACGGCTGGTTCAAGGGCGCTGGCCGGAGACAGGCCGGACGGCCGGCAGGGAGCGATGCAGGCAGAAAGAAGCGAAGTGTACCGCCAGCGGCTGAAACGGTTCACCGATGAGGTCTCGGTGTATCCCGTTTCCTGTGAACGGCTGGCCGAAGGCCGTACCGACATGTTCTGGCTGGACGAGGTGTTGCGGGGAGGGGCAAAGATTGTCCAGCTCAGGGACAAGTCTTCAACCGATCGGGTGCTGCTGGAGAAGGCACGGTATTTCAGACGCAAAACCCTGGTGGCGGGTGCGCTCTTCGTGGTCAACGATCGGGTGGATATTGCTCTGCTCGCCGATGCCGACGGCGTCCACGTCGGCCAGCAGGACCTGCCGCCCTGGGAAATCGCCCGGCTCGCCCCCGACATGCTGATAGGCATTTCCTGCAACCGGGAGGAGCAGGCGCGGCAGATCGCCCGCCTGGAACGGGAGCTGGGGCCGGCGGTTTCCTATTACAACATCGGCCCCCTTTATCCTACCCGGACCAAGGATGGTCTGACGGAGTTTATCGGTCCGGAAAGCATACGACGGTTTTCGGCCCACCTCTCCCTCCCCTTCACCGTGATGGGGGGGATCAAACCGGAGCACATCGAGGAGCTGGCCGCCCTCGGCGCCCGGCGTATCGCCGTGGTCACCGCCCTGACGAGGGCCGCCGATATCGCGGGGGAAACAGCCCGGTGGGTCCGAACCATTACCCGGGCCCGGAGAAAAAACGATGTATGATTATACAGAGAAAAGACGGTCCATCAGGGACCTGATGGAATACGCGGTCCCGGAGGGATGGATGGAAGAGGCCGAGGACCTGCTGGATATCTACCGCAACGATGCCATCGCCCTGGAACTGCTGCATGAATTTTACAGTTATCTGCCCGAGGCCGGCAGTGACTGGGTGCGGGAGATACGGTTGATCGGCCGCCGGCAGGGCATGTTTCTGCTGGCCGCCGTCACCCCGGTGAACAGTTATGTCTACCTGGTCTCCAGCGAAGGGATTGAATTTCAGGGGATACTGGCCGAAGGGCTGTGGGACAGGGATATCCTTGATTTTTTCGGTTATGGAAGCAGGGACACGTTTCGCGAGCAAAGCAGGTCGGCTGAACGTTTCGGCATCTACGAACCCCTTGACAGCGACCGGGATATCTGCCCGGGCTGCCATGCCGCCACCGGTGAGCTGCACGAGCTGGGATGCCCGGTGGAACTGTGCCCCTGGTGCGGCGGCCAACTGGTGTACTGCAGCTGCCGCTATGACCAGTTAGGGGCGGAAAGCCTTTCCTCGGAAGAGGATATTATCCGCTTCGAGGAAATTCTCGACCGGAGGGGCCGGATTCCCTATTCACCCGAGCAGCGGCCGGCTTATCCCGACGAGGGACCCGGGGTGCTTATTGAGTAGCCTCTTTCCGTACTCCCTTGATTTCCTCAAGATACTGGAACAGGTCGGAATCCGAGGTGAGAATGAGGGAGGTGTTGCCGGCGATGATGTTGCGGTAGCTTTCCAGGCTCTTCTGGAAGGAGTAGAATTCCGGATGGCGGCTGTAGGTTTCCCCGTAAATCCTGGTCGCCTCGGCATCGGCCTTGCCCTCGATGGTCAGGGCTTCCATCTGGGCCCCGGAGGTGATCTCCTTGAATTCCCGTTCAACCCGGCCGAGAATCTCCGCCTTGCTCCCTTCGCCCAATGATCTTTTCTCCGCCGCGATTCTTTTGCGCTCAGAGATCATCCGGTCATAAACCCTTTCCCTGACCGTGTCGATATAGTTGGCCCGCTTGAACATGACGCCCAACAACTCGATTCCGTACTGGGGGGTGACCCTGGAGGCTGACTGCTGTATCAGCTCGCTGATTTTATCCCTGCCCAGTTCCGGTGGATGAACCAGTTCACCGCTTGCCGTGACGGACACCATGAACTCAGGGGACCAGTCCGAGGAACGGATAATTTCGATCAGGTTGTTCTTGTTCACCATGTCACGGACCGTGCCGTCGATAATATCGGCGAGCAGGCTCATGGCCCGGGTTTCGGTGCCGACCGCCTGCATGAAGCGCAGGGCATCGGTAATCCGCCAGCGGGCGGTGGTGTCAAGATAGATGTAGGTCTTGTCATTGGTGGGGATCTGGTTCGGTTCCCCGTCCCAGATCAGTATTTTCTTTTCAAAAAAGTTAACTTTCTGAATGAAGGGGGTTTTGAACTTCAACCCGGCTTCCGTCAGGGACCCGCCAACCGGGCGGCCGAACTGGGTGACGACCGCCTGCTGCCCCTCATCCAGGATAAAAAATCCGTCCCAGACCGTGATGGTCAAGGCGACAACGATAATGAGCAGTACTATCTGAATAATTTTTTTCATGGGCTCTGGAACCTTTCCGTTCGGATCAATATTGATGGAGGTTGTCCTTCAGCGGTGCCTCAGGGTTTTTCCTGAATCTTCTGGTCCTGGGTCAGGTTGAGAAAGGGCAGCAGGGTCTGCTGGTCCTTGTTCATGACGTAGACCCGTTCGACATTCGGCAGAATATCCTGCATCGCTTCAAGGTACATCCTTCGCCGGGTGACTTCCTCGGCATTGAGGTATTCGGCGACGATGGAGTTGAAGCGGGCGGTCTCGCCCTTGGCCCGGTTGACCCGCTCAACCGCGTAGCCGTGTGCCTCCTCGATGATTTTCTTTGCGTCACCCCTGGCCTTGGGGATAATCCTGTTGTACGTTTCCTCGGCTTCGTTGACCAGGCGCTTCATGTCCTGATCGGCCTCGTTGACCTCGTTGAAGGCCGGCTTGACCGGATCGGGCGGATTGATGTCCTGCATCTGCAGGGCCACTATTCTGACCCCGCTCTCCAGCTTGTCCAGTTCGGCCTGCAGTTCCATTTTGGCGTCCGAAGCCAGGATTTCACGGTTGCTGAGCACGTAGTCAAAGTCCATGTTGCCGACAATCCGCCTCGTCACCATTTCCGATGCGTCGCGGACGGACTGAGGCACATTCTTGACCTTGAACAGGAAGTCGACCGGATCACTGATGATATACTGAACAATCCAGGCAACGTTGATGACGTTCTTGTCACCGGTCAGCATCAGTGATTCCACCTCAAAGCCTTTCCGGTCAATCAAAACCTGCTGTCCCGGCGAGCGGGTACGGAAGCCGAACTCCTCTTTCCTGACCGCCTCGATGTTTACCTTGTTGAGATCCTCCAGGTAGGGAATTTTGAAATGCAGACCGGAGGAGGTGGTCCGATGGTATTTCCCGAACCGCAGGACGACCCCGACCTCACCGGGCTCAATGGTATAAAACGAAGTGTAGACGACCTGGAGCAGCAGCACCGCAACGACGATTACCGCGATCTTGCCGATGCCGGCAAAGGGGTTCTGGGGGCTGCGGGGCTGCCTGCCCTCTCCGGATGGAGGCGGCTCGGAGCCGCCGTCATGACCGCTGAAACTGTCGCGGATCTTCTGGATGATGGCGGCAATGATATCTTCGGGTGAGGATGGCTTTTTTTTCTGTCCCCAGGGGGACTGCTGGTCATTCATGGGCATTATTCGCTCTGAAGTGGAGATTGAATAAGGAAAACTTCTTGAAACGGCTTGTCTTGATACGGGTTCTTAAGCATACTGTAAAAGCGGTGCTTTGCAATATTTTTTTGCGCATTGGGAACGGTTTACGGTCCGAGGGCCATCTCCCAGCTGACAATGATGAACAGCAGGGCAAGGGTGAACAGGCTCAACTGCCGGCCAGGCCGGCTGGCCAGCCGGACCAGGTCGAAATGCCTGATCAGCATGCCGATGCCGATGCCGCAGAGAAAGCCGAAGAAATGGGCGCCGAGGTCCGTCCGTTCGCCTCCGGCGCCGAGCATGGCCAGCAGGGCCGCTCCGGCGCCCAGGGGAATCAGCAGGTTTTTGAACCCTTTCAGGGGGCCGGCAAAAATCTGCATCCCGCTGAGGAGCCCGATGGCGGCAAAGATCGAGGTGGAAAAGCCGACCGAGAGATGGGCCTCGTCGCGGGTGATGATGTTCAGCAGGTTGCCCAGCGATCCGCAGGCGACGAGCAGCAGCAGCGAAAGCCCGTAGCCCGTGGTTTTGCCGAGCAGGTGAACGATGAAGCCGCCGATGATGCAGTTGCCGATGAGATGGGCCTGGTCCGCATGCAGGGTGAGGGCGGTTACCAGCCGCCACCATTCGCCCTGCTCCAGAATGGCCCTGCTGTCGATGGCCCCGCGGGAAAACCAGGCAACGTTATCCTGCCAGGGGCCGGTCACCCAGAAGAACAGGGCCAGGGCGCCGATTATCAGAAGGGTTGGAGGATTGGAGGAGAAGCGGGCCGGCTGATAAGGGGGCGGGCGTTCCGGCCAGCCCTCGTTTTCCTCGAAGTACTGTTCAAGATGGTGCCGGGCCGCCTCGGCGAATTCTTCGTCAACCGTCAGGCCGTCGCCGCGGGGGCTGTACGCATGGGGTATGCCCACGGAACTCAACACCAGTGAGCAGAGGGCCAGATAATCGGGGGAGCCGGCGGCGATAATCGGATTGGGATCCCTGCCGGTCACGTCCGGGGAAAGGATTACGTTGCGGGGCGGCATGTGAATGGAGCGCTTGGTCTGGACATGGGTTCCGGACGGCAGAGATTGGAGGAAAAAGGAGTCGCGATACAGCAAACCAGTTGAAATTTTAAGTACGATTCCGCGAATGGCAATGGTATGATGGCGCAGCTTTTCGCCGGAGCGGCGCCATGGTTCCGGCGGGGAAACACGCTGTCACGCGGTCAGGGGGGTGAATGAAGAAACTGCCGGGAACACGAATGCATTACGGCTGGATGGTGGCGGCCGTCGGCTGTCTCTGCATTTTTGCCTGCCTCGGCCTGGGGAGGTTCGCCATCGGCATGCTTCTCCCGGCCATGGGGGAAGCGCTGCATCTCAGCTATTCCCAGATGGGTCTGATCAGCACCTGCAATTTCCTGGGCTATCTGGCCGCCGTCCTGGTCAGCGGCGGGGTGCAGGCCCGCTGCGGCGCACGGAAACTTATTTTCGCCGCTCTGGTCCTGGTTGGTGTTTCCACCGCCCTGATCGGGGCAGCCCGGAGTTTTCCGGTCGTTGCCCTGCTCTATGCCCTGACCGGCATCGGCAGCGGCGCCGCCAATGTGTCGATGATGGGTCTGGTGACGGCCTGGTTCAACAGCCGGCTGCGGGGCAGGGCTGCTGGGTTTGTCGTCATCGGCAGCGGCTTCGCCATTCTTCTTTCAGGCCAGATTGTTCCGCAGCTCAATGCGCTGCGTCCGGACGGCTGGCGCCTGAGCTGGTTTGTCCTCGCCGGCACGGTTTTCGTGATTTCCATCATCTGCTGGCTTGTCCTGCGGGATCGGCCTCAGGAGCTCGGTCTGGGCAAAGTCGGTGATCGGGCCCCCGGACCATCCGAACCGCCGCGGCGGATATTCCTGCCGCTGGACCGGAAGGCCATTTATCTCTGCGGGGTCATCTATTTTATCTTCGGCTTTACCTATGTTATCTATGCGACCTTTATCGTGACGGTCCTTGTCCAGGAATACAACTTTTCCGAACAGGTGGCCGGTACGTTCTGGTCGGCGGTCGGCCTGCTCAGTCTGCTTTCCGGCCCGGTTTTCGGCACCCTGTCGGACAGGATCGGCCGCCGGGGGGGGCTGATGATTGTCTTCTCGATGCAGACCGTTGCCTACCTTCTGGTTGGCCTGCGGCTCGAGGGCGCGGCTCTGGCCCTGTCCATCGGCTGTTTCGGGGTCGTTGCCTGGAGCATCCCCTCGATAATGATCGCCCTGGTCGGCGACCTGGTCGGGGCGCAGAACACGGTGCGGGTGTTCGGCCTGATCACCTTTATTTTCGGACTCGGCCAGATAGCCGGACCCTATGTCGCCGGGATCATGGCCGAGAAAACAGGCAGTTTTGCCGGGGCGTTTATCATGGCCGCCGTGCTGACCCTCACCGCAGTGGCCGTCTCCTCGAGACTGAAGGTGCCGAAAAGGGGGTGAGCGGGGTTCCGGTCCGGCAGGGGATCCTGTCTTCCCCCTCGGACTTCGCCCTGACTCCGGTCCAGGACATCGGGGACAATTTCTTGAGGCAGGGAGATTGCTTGGCATTTTCAACGCAAAAGAGTATTATTTCCGTTTTACTGGAAACAACATCGACGGGTGCGGGAGAGAGAGCGGAATGCAGAAAAAGGGAACGGGCGGGAAGCAGCAGGAAAGATTTGATGGTGCCGAAGGGGAGAGTCGAACTCCCACGGAGATACCCCCACTAGACCCTGAACCTAGCGCGTCTACCAATTCCGCCACTTCGGCACGATCGGGTGGAAATATGCTCGTCAAACCCGGTTTTGTCAAGCACTTCTTTGGTGTTTGAATGGAAAAAAAGACAAGGATCATGAAACTGTACACCACCATTGAGGCTATCAGCACCCCGTTTTTTCGCGCCTGTGTGACGATCGGCAATTTCGACGGCGTGCATCTCGGTCACCAGCAGCTGTTCCGGGAGGTTGTCAGCAGAGCCGGCCGGATCGGCGGCACCAGCGTTGTTGTCACCTTTGACCCCCATCCCCTCAAGGTGCTGCATCCGGGGGCCATCCGTCTCATTTCCACCACCGAACAGAAGATCGAACTCATCCAGAAGGCCGGCATCGATGTTCTTGTCATCATCCCCTTTGATCTGGAATTCGCCGCAACCGGTGCCGATGAGTTCGTGGAAGAGATACTTATCCGCCGGATCGGAGTCAGGGAACTGGTGGTGGGATACGATTACGCCTTCGGCAGGGGGCGGCAGGGCAATATAGACTTCCTCCGGGCCAAAGGCAGGGAAAGGGGCTTTCCGGTGACGGTCGTCGACGCCTTTTATACGGAAGGGATGCTGGTCAGCAGCACCAGGATCAGGGAGCTTGTGGCCGAGGGGAGGATGGGGGAGGTGCGCAAATTGCTCGGACGGTATTATCAGATCAGGGGCGAGGTGCAGCGCGGGAAACAGCGGGGCGGCGGAGTGGTCGGCTTTCCCACGGCGAACCTGCGGATATCGGAGGAGGACCTGTGTCCCAGACGGGGCGTGTACGTCACCCAGGTCATCTACGACGGCAAGTGTTACGGCGGGGTGTCCAACATAGGGTATAATCCCACTTTCGGGGACAACAGGCTGGTCGCCGAGACGCATATTTTTGATTTCCATGACGATATCTACGGCAAGCCCATCAGGATCAACCTTCTGCAGCATCTGCGCGAGGAGAAAAAATTCAGCGGTCCCGAGGCACTGGCGGCCCAGATACTGAAGGATATCGAGGCGGCCCGGGAGGTTCTCGAGTCGGCCCAGAAGGAGCTGCTGCTTTCCTGTGAGGAGAGCTTCAGCCGGTGAGCTGGGCGCGGGGGTGAAATTTCCTCTTGCCTCATTGTGGTTTGTACCTATATTGTTAGGTACTTTTCCATCAGCATAATCTCATCGCCTTGTCACAATGCGGCTGCCGTCCATGGGTGCGACGGCCATGCAGGGAACTGCTGTGCCGTGTCGCCGACGGAGCACATCGGGAGCGAGGCGCCGGCCGCATGATGCACTGAACACCGGCAACCCGCTGGGTTGCGAAAGATGAAAGGATAAATACCATGTCAGAAAACAGGAGTCAGGCGGATATTGCCGCAGTGATCAAGGAACTAGAAGAAATCGTGGCCAAAAAACCCGAGAACGTCATGGCGCACCACCATCTCGGCCTCGTGTACCGGCAGGCCGGTCGCAATGATGATGCCATCCGGGAACTGGAAAAAGCGCTGGAACTCGACGATAACTCGGTGGAAAGCCTGATTAATCTGGGCGCCATCTATTTTGACCGGGGGGAAATGGACAAGGCCCTGGAACTCAATCAGCGGGCCTTGAAAATCACCCCCAAAATGGCCGAGGCCCATGTCAACATAGGCCTGATCCGGCAGCAGCAGAACCGCATTGATGAAGCCATTGAATCCTATGTGACGGCCACTCAGATCGTCCCCACCCTGATCACCGGCTGGATCAACCTCACTTCCGCCTATACGATGAAGGAGGAGGACGACAAGGCGGTGGAAGCGGCGCGGCAGGCGGTGAGCATCGACCCGGACTCGGCCATGGCCAGGAACAATCTGGCGGTGGCGCTCTACTTCAAGGGAGATTACCGGGATGCCAGGGAAAACATGGAAAAAGCCAGGGAGCTTGGCTACTCGGTTGATCCCCGTTTTGCCCAGGCCCTGGAGGAAAAAATGGGTCAATGATGCGCCAGGGGGAAAGTCATAACGTCAAACCCTTTTGCCCGTTCTGCGGAGCCGATGTCGGCCGGCCGGGAAATCCCGTGCAGCGGAAGCTGACCGAATTCCCCGTCGGCAAATGCGAGTGCGGCGCCGTCTATGCCAGTGACGCGACCGGACACAATGTCGGGGCGGCCATGGTCGAATGCCTGGTGGCCGCCTGTCATGACGATTGGGATCTTGCCTGGGAACTGGTTCCCGAGGACGATTATCTCACCGGACGCATTGAGCGGTACGACGAAGTCAACCATCAGGTGGTGCCGGCCGGTACGATGGATGGGCGAACCGTTCGGGGTGTTCTTTATTTTGTCCGCCTGCACCGGGAGCTGGAGGAAATCGCCGCCCGCTTCGATCACCGGCGGGAGGCCGGCGCCGGAGGGGCGGAGGCGGGCGAACCGCTCATTGAACCCCGGCGCGATCCCAAACGGCGGAAGAAGAGGGCGGACAAGCAGCTGGTAAAGGAGCTCGCGGCGGCCGGCGACATCGACGCGCTGGTTGACTACTGTTTTGATGATCGGAGGACCCTGCGTTTTTTGCAGCGGCTGCTCTACGAACCTGATGAAGCGGACCGATACTGGGCGGCCTGGGTGATCGGCCAGGTCTGCGCCAGGGTGTCGAGCCGCGAGCCCGGGCCGGTGGCCGACCTCATGCACCGGCTGTTTGAAGCCTGTTCGGATTCGGCGGCAACAAGCTGGGGCATGATCGAAGCCATCGGCTGCATCATTGCCGCCCGGCCCGACATCTACGGGGCGTTCACCCGCCACTTGCTTTCCTTCATGGGCGATACAAGTACACAGGCCCAGGTTATCTGGGCATTGGGGGAGATTGCGCGGACCAGGCCCGATCTCATCCGCAAAACGCCTTTTTACGCCCTGCTTCCTTTTCTCGGGCATGAAAAGACCGAAATCCGCGGGCTCGTGGTTCGACTTATGGGGCGCATACGGGCCGCCGAGGCTGCCCTCCAGATTATGGGCCTGCGGAATGATCAGAGCGAAATGACCGTTTATGAACAGGGTCGGCCCCAGCGCACGAGCGTTGCCCGGCTGGCGGCTGAAGCCATGGAAATGATACACAGCAAAGGGGATGCGGCAAATGAGTGATCGGATACAACCTCTTGATGCAATCGGTCCGGTTCCGGGATCCGGACAGGACAGTGATGAGGCGCTGAATGACCCGGCCAAGGTCGACTACAAGGCCGGCCGCGAGTACCTCAGTAAAAAAGATTATGTTCAGGCGGCGGTATGCTTCCATAATGCCCTGCGTGGTTTCGAGGAGCAGGGAAACGATCAGGGGGTGGCCAATGCCCATGATCGGATCGGCGACATATGCATGGAAAGGGAGGAGTTCGGCAAGGCCCTCGACCATTACCAGCGCGCCTTTGAAATATGCCGGAAGGAGAGCGACATTTTTTCCCTGGTTGCCCTCAACAAGAAAAAAGTACTGGCATACCGGAAAATGGGGGATCTGAATCTGGCCATGGCGGTCATGATGGATATTCTCGACCATTACACCGAAACCAGAAATCCCAAAGGATCGGTGGAAGTCCTTGAAATGATCGCCGAAGTGTACAGGGAGAAAGGAGAGAATCTCAAGGCGGCCGATGCCTTGCGCACCATTGCCGGAATTCATCGCAACTTCGGCCACAAGAGAAAAGCGGAGGACTTCGATAAGAGGGCACTGAAGGCCGAACAGGAATAATCGGTGTTCACCGGAATCGTTCAGGGGCGCGGCAGGGTTGCCGGCAAGGAGCCCGCCGGAGGCGGGATGGTGCTCCGGCTGGAAGCGGATTTCGATCTTACCGAGTCGGAGGAAGGCGAATCCGTTGCCGTCAACGGCGTTTGTCTGACGGCCAGGGACATCAGGGGGAACACCTTTCTGGTCGATGTTTCTCCCGAAACCCTGTCCCGAACGGGTCTGGGGGCTCTGCGGCCTGGCTCCCGGGTCAACCTGGAGCGGGCGCTCAGGCTGAGCGACCGACTCGGCGGTCACCTGGTCAGTGGCCATGTCGACGGCCTGGGCCGGGTTGAGGAACGGCGTTCCGTCGGTGATTTCACCCTCTTTACCTTTTCCCTGTCCCGTTCCCTGACAAAATATGTTATAGAAAAAGGTTCGATAGCGATCAACGGCGTCAGCCTGACGGTCAACGGTTGTGCGGGCGAGAGGTTTACCGTGTCCATCATTCCCCACACCCTGGAGATAACAACCCTCGGCGAGCTCAAACCCGGGGACCTGGTCAATATCGAAGTTGACATAATAGGCAAATATGTTGAAAAGCTGCTCATGGACAAATCCGCCGGGGCGGAGATGGGGTCGGGCGGCAGGATTAATGCCGCCTTTCTGGCCGAACACGGGTTTTTCAAATAAAACGTGCGCCGGAGAGGCAGGAGAAAGAAGCAAGCGATGGCTGTCAGTTCGATTGAAGAGGTAATTGCCGATATCCAGGCGGGCAAAATGATTATCCTGGTTGACGACGAAGACCGGGAAAACGAAGGTGATCTGTGCATGGCCGCTGAGGCCGTGTCGGCCGAGGCCATCAACTTCATGGCCAGATACGGCCGGGGGCTGATCTGTCTGGCCTTGAGTCCGGACATTGTCGAACAGCTTGGCCTGCCGATGATGGTCCAGAACAACAAGTCGCCCTACAAAACCGGCTTCACCATCAGCATCGAGGCCCGCACCGGGGTGACCACCGGCATATCCGCCGCCGACCGGGCCCGGACCATTCAGGCGGCGGTGGATCCGAACGCCCAGCCGTACGACATCGTCAGCCCCGGACATGTTTTTCCGCTCAAGGCCCGCAAGGGCGGAGTCCTGGTCAGGACCGGCCAGACCGAGGGATCGGTTGACCTGGCCCGCCTCGCCGGCATGCGAACCGCCGGCATCATTTGTGAAATAATGAATGAAGACGGCACCATGGCCCGCATGCCGGATCTGGAGAAATTTGCCGCCCGCCATGACCTGAAAATCGCCACCGTTGCCGACCTGGTCGCCTACCGGCTGAGGAAGGACACCCTGGTGCACAGGGCCGCCGAGGCACGACTGCCCACCACCCATGCGGGTGAATTCAAAGTCATCATCTATACCAACGATGTGGACGGGTTTGAGCATGTGGCCCTGGTGAAGGGGGAGATCGACCCGGAGAAGCCGGTCATGGTCCGTGTCCATTCCGAGTGTTTGACCGGCGATGTCTTCGGTTCGTCCCGGTGCGACTGCGGAGCCCAGTTGCACGCGGCCATGCAGATGGTCAACCAGGAGGGCCGGGGGGTGATCGTCTATATGCGGCAGGAGGGAAGGGGCATCGGCCTGGTGAACAAGCTCAGGGCCTATGAGCTGCAGGACAGCCAGGGGCTGGATACGGTCGAGGCCAATGTCAAGCTCGGCTTCAAGCCCGACCTCCGCGACTACGGCATCGGCGCCCAGATCCTCAGGGACCTCGGCGTCCGCCAGATGCAGCTCCTGACCAACAATCCGAAAAAGATTGTCGGTCTTGAGGGCTACGGTCTCAAGGTTGTCGACCGCTTTCCCATTGAAATCGTCACCGACGCGGACAACAAGGCGTACATGCGGACCAAGCGCGACAAGATGGGGCATCTGCTTGAACTGTACGGGGAAGCCTCGCTTGAGGATATATCCGGCGATCCGTGAGAAACGGCGGCGGAGAAGGCAAGGATATCAACATACTGGACCAAGGCGGGAATATGGCTAATTTCATTGAAGGAAACCTGCAGGGGCAGGGCAGAAAGCTGGGAATCGTCGTTGCCCGGTTCAATTCGTTCATTTCGGAAAAACTGCTGGAAGGCGCCCTGGACGCCCTGACCCGGTCCGGTGTCAAAAGTGAGGATATAGATGTCGCCCGCGTTCCGGGGGCCTTTGAGATACCGTTGGTCGCTCAGCGGATGGCAAGGGCGGGCAGGTACGATGCGGTCATCTGCCTTGGCGTCGTTATCCGTGGGGCCACTCCCCATTTCGATTACGTGGCGGGCGAAGTGGCCAAAGGGACGGCGCAGGTCATGCTGGATACCGGCGTTCCGGTGCTTTTCGGCGTCCTGACCACCGAAACCATTGAACAGGCCATTGAACGGGCCGGCTCCAAGGCCGGGAACAAGGGGTCTGAAGTCGCGGTCGGCGCCCTGGAGATGATCAATCTCATGACCGCCCTGTAAGCCGGGCGTAATTGCCTTCCTGTCAGCCAAGGGAAATTCCGTTTACACGTCATGGGATTGCGTCGCAAGTCCAGGGAAATCGCCCTGCAGTTTCTTTTCGGCCTGGACGTGAAAGGACTCTCCCTGGACCGGGAGGCCGTCGAAGGGGAACTTGACCGGTTCTGCAGGAATTTTGCCACGGGCAAAAAATCCTGGCCCTACGCCCTGCAGCTGATTCAGGGCATCTGTACCAACCGGGAGGCCATTGACCGGCAGCTTGTCCGCCATTCCCACAACTGGCGGCTTGAGCGCATGTCTCCCGTCGACCGAAATATCCTGCGGATTGCGGTGTACGAGATGCAGCATGAAGCCGAAGTCCCGGCCAGGGTGGCCATCAACGAGGCCCTTGAGATCGCCAAGCAGTATTCGATGCCTGATTCGGTGGCGTTCATCAACGGCATCCTGGACGCCCTGCAGGATGACGAAACCTGAGCCCGCTTTGCCGGTGGAGGAAAAGGCCGGACGGCCAAATTCCCAGGCCCCGGCTGCTCCCTGATCAACACTCTGGACGATATGCCCCTGCCGAAAAAAGAAGAATCGAGGTTCCGCCGGGAGATCGCATCCCTTTTCACCCTGTTTCCCGCCCTGTTTCTGCTGCTCTGCCTGGTCAGCTATGCGGAGCCCCTGCTGGGCCCAGCGCCGGCCCTGCAGGCACCGGCGGACAACTGGTGCGGCACGGCGGGCTATTACACCGCCCGCTCCCTCTTTGATTTTTTCGGCCTCATCGCCTTTGTCCCGGTCCTTGTACTGATTTATACTTCGGTGCTCTCCCTTATCCCCGGCAGCAGCGCCGCCGGACGGCTCGCTTTTCTGGTCGCCGGCATTTCCGGCATTCTTGTTTCCGGCAGCGGGCTGCTGGCCACCTTCCCGCACCTGTTCTTCCCTCCGGAATTCATCCGCCCCGGAGGATATCTGGGCGGTTTTATCTGGGAGATTCTCGGCGGGTTCATGGGCGGCGCCGGTTCGGTCCTGCTGCTTCTTCTGCTGCTGATCGTCTCGCTCATGGCCGCGGTGCGCTTCTCTCCCTTCGGCGCGCTGCGGTGGTTGTGGGTGATCACGAGGTCAATGGGGGGAAGAATACCCGTGAAGGCCCCGGTCCCGGCGAAGGCAAAAACTACGGGGGCCCGCAATCATGAACCGGCGGTGTCGGAGACGGTTCCGATCCCGGCCAGGAAGGAGAATGTTGTTCCCGCGGTCCATGAGCCGGTGCGCATCGAACATGTACCCGACACCGACGACGACGCATCTTTTGCGCCGCGACCAGCCAGGAGCGGCTCCTACCGCCTTCCTCCCCTGAATCTTCTCGATCGTCACGACCAGCAGGACATCGGCCTGGAAAAGGATCATTACTACAAGGCCAGTCAGACATTGATGGCCAAACTGGCCGACTTCGGGGTATCCGGAGAGGTCACGGGGATTTCGCCCGGTCCGGTGGTAACGACCTATGAATACGCCCCTGCTCCGGGGGTGAAGATCAACAAGATCGTCTCCCTGGCTGACGATCTGGCCATGGCTCTCAAGGCCGACCGGGTCAGGATCGTCGGTTCCATCCCCGGCAAGGCGGCCCTGGGCATCGAAATTCCCAACCCGAAGCGGAAGACCGTCTATCTGCGCGACATATTAATGACGGAACAGTATCGCGACGCCACGTCCCGGTTAAGCGTGGCCCTCGGCCTTGACGTAGTCGGCAGGCCCGTGGTTGCCGACATAACGAAGATGCCTCACCTGCTCATCGCCGGGGCAACGGGCGCCGGCAAGTCCGTGGCCATCAACGCCTTCATCGCCTCGATCCTGTTCAAGGCGACACCGCTCGAGGTGCGGGTGCTGATGGTCGACCCCAAGCGGATTGAACTTTCGATCTACGAGGATATCCCCCATCTCCTTCATCCCGTCGTCGTTGAACCGAAAATGGCCAGCCGCGCTCTGATGTGGGCGGTGAAGGAAATGGAGCGGAGGTACAGACTGCTGGAGGAAAAACGGGTCAAATCCTTCGATTCATATAACGACCAGGCGGAAGTGGAGGAAAGACTTCCCTATATTGTGATCATCGTTGATGAACTGGCTGATTTGATGATGGTGGCGTCCAAGGACGTGGAAAGCTCCATAGCGCGCCTGGCCCAGATGGCCAGGGCGGCCGGGATGCATCTGATCCTGGCGACCCAGCGGCCTTCGGTCGACGTCCTGACCGGCCTCATCAAGGCCAATTTTCCCACCCGCATATCATTCAAGGTCTCCTCCAAGGTCGACTCCCGCACCATCCTCGATCAGGGCGGGGCGGATCATCTTCTCGGCGACGGTGACATGCTGTTCTCACCGCCGGGCGCCGCCAAGCTAAAACGTATACACGGCGCCTATATTTCCGAAGCGGAAACGGAACGGCTGGTCGCCTTCATCAAGGAACAGGGCAAGGCGGAATATGATCAGTCCGTTCTGCAGGAGGTCGAGGAGGAACCGGACGACGGGAACAACGGAGGCGCCGGGGAATACGATGACAGGTATGACGAAGCAGTGGCCGTGGTCACCGAGACGGGACAGGCCTCCATTTCCATGGTTCAGCGCCGGTTGCGGGTCGGATATAACCGGGCGGCGCGGATGATTGAAATGATGGAGCGGGAAGGAATCGTCGGGCCGTCTGACGGTTCCCGGCCCCGTGAAGTGCTGGTCCGTTCAAACTATTCCGACTGAATCATCCTCAGCAGTTTTTTTTTTAAGAATCCGATATTTCCGGTCGGCCCTGATCGACGATTTTTCTTGACATCCAACGTCCATCTCATTATATCTTGAGACGAGGAAAAATGAGTGACTGTTCATTTTTTTTCACGCTCAGTTTTAGGCGAAAAAAAGTAAATAAAATCACCTGCT
>JALHJD010000317.1 GCA_022837185.1 Desulfobacteraceae bacterium | reverse complement strand
CTGGTCACCCGCCGGCGGCCGGCTATTGCGGGCCGGTTGGTAATCGTCCATCCTCCTTTGCATTCTAATGACGCAGACAAAGAAAGAAAGAGAAAGAACCCCTTTTATTCCCCATGACGTGGCCCGCATGGTTGCCAGGCAGAACGTCCCCCTTGTCAAGGCATGGCGCATCCGGCTCGGCATGACCATTGAGGAAATTGCAACGGCGGCGCAGATGCCGTCCGAGGCCATACGCCGCCTGGAAACAACACAAAACACAGTCTCCCTCGCCCTGATGAAGGTTGCCTTTGTAATGAACCTGGATATCGACCAGTTGACGGATATCCTTCATTGAAGGGGACCGTTCCCTTCACTTGGTTTGGCGGTCAATGAATCCGGCCAAAACCATGGCGAGCCGGTCCGCTCCGGACCGGCTCTGGCATCTTCCTTAATTCCCCCCCTTGAATTCGGCGATCAGAGCCTGGATGGATGCCTTGGCGTCGCCAAAGTACATGCGGGTATTTTCCATGAAGAACAGGGCGTTCTGGATGCCGGCAAAACCGGGACTCATTGAACGCTTGAGGACAATCACCGTTTTGGCCCGGTGGACCTCGATGATCGGCATGCCGTAAATCGAGCTGTTTTTGTCGGTCAGGGCGGCCGGGTTGACGACGTCGTTGGCGCCGATGACGACGCAGACATCGACGGAATCCATGCGTGGATTGATGTCGTCCATTTCGACCAATTGATCGTACGGCACGTTGGCTTCGGCCAGGAGCACGTTCATGTGTCCGGGCATCCGGCCGGCGACGGGATGGATGGCATACATGACTTCCGTTCCGTTCTGTTCAAGCAGGTCGCCGAGCTCGCGGGTCACATGCTGGGCCTGGGCAACGGCGAGCCCGTAGCCCGGTACAAACGCTACGGAATCGGCGGCTTCCAGGATATAGTACACATCCTCGGCCGACGCCGGCTTGATTTCACCCTGCGGCCCGTCGCCCCCCGCCTGGATCTTGGCGCCGAACCCGGAAAAGAGCACATTGGCCAGGGACCGGTTCATGGCCTTGCACATTATCCTGGTCAGGATGATGCCGCTGGCGCCGACCAGGGCGCCGGCGACGATCAGGATATTGTTGCTGATGACGAAGCCGGCGGCACAGGCCGCCAGGCCTGAGTAGCTGTTGAGCAGGGAGATGACGACCGGCATGTCCGCCCCGCCGATGGGAATGACGGAGGTGACGCCGAACACCAGGGCGATGATGACGATCAGGACAAAGACCCAGTAGAGCGACTCGGCATGGGAAGCGAAAAATACGGTGGCCAGCAGGGCAACCACAAGAATCGTCCCGTTGATGAGATGCTGGCCGTTGAACAGGATGGCCTTGCTGGGAATTTTTTCACTCAGCTTGCCGAAGGCGATCATGCTGCCCGAAAAGGTGACCCCGCCGATGAACGCCGACAGGGAGGCGACAATACCTATGAATACGCTCATCTGCGGGTTCTGGTGGTATTCACCCCAGGACAGGAGCATGCTGGCAATGCCGCCGAAGCCGTTGAACAGGGCCACCATTTCGGGCATGGAGGTCATCTCCACCTTGTATGCCGCGATGAGGCCGATGGTCCCCCCGATGACGATGCCGAGCACGATCCACTTGTAATCGAGTCCCTGACTGAAAAGGGTGACGACGATGGCCAGCAGCATGCCCAGGGCGGAAATCAGGTTGCCGCGCCGGGCGGTGGCGGGGGAACTGAGCATTTTCAGGCCGAGAATGAACATTCCGGCCGAAATGACATAGGCAAAGTTGATTGCCAGAAATGACGAACTCATTTTGCGCCTCCCTCATCTTTTTTCTTGAACATCTCCAGCATCCGGTTGGTGACGGCGTACCCGCCGACCACGTTGATGGTGGCGAAAATGACGGCCAGCGTGCCGAGAAAGGCGGCGAAACCGTAATTTTCGATGCGGAGGGAGGCAATGGCGCCGATCATGGTGATCCCGGAAATGGCGTTCGAGCCGGACATCAGGGGGGTGTGCAGGATCGAGGGCACTTTGGAAATGAGTTCAAATCCGAGAAATATCGCCAAAACAAAAACAAAGGTTAAAAATACCGCATCCATCTCTATCCTCGCTTGCTCATGATGTTCTTGTACATTTCGTTGACTATCGCACCGTTATGGGTGATCAGCGCTCCTTGCATGATTTCGTCGTCCGTTTTCAGCATGAACGACTTTGCCTCCTTGTCCCAGAAGTGATCGACGAAGTTTGCCAGGTTGGAGGAGTACATCTGGCTGGCGGTCTGGGCCACCCGACCCGGCAGATTGCCGAAGCCGATGACCTTGACGCCTTCGATTTCGACTACTTTGTCCACTTCGGAACCTTCGACGTTGCCGCCGGTTTCCACCGCCATGTCGACTATCACGCTGCCGGGCTGCATCTGGGCGATAATGGCCCGGTCGACAATACGCGGCGCCGGACGGCCGAAAAGCTGAGCCGTGGTAATCACCACATCCGCCTGGGCGCAGGCCCTGGCCATACCTTCCTTCTGCAGCTGCATCTGCTCCGGGGTCAATTCCTTGGCATACCCATCCTTGGTCTCCCCCGTCTCACCCAGGTCAACCTTGACGAATTTTGCCCCCAGGGATTTGACCTGCTCCTCGACCACCGGCCGCGTGTCAAAGGCCTCGACCCTGGCG
>JALHJD010000316.1 GCA_022837185.1 Desulfobacteraceae bacterium | reverse complement strand
CCTTCCATGAATGCGCTCTGCGTGTTTGCCGGTTCGGCGCCGGTGGCACCATATCCCATTCACTCTTCCCCGTAAAGCAAAACAGAGCGGCGCAGCTCCGCAAAAGCCTCCAGATCTTTTCGCCACGAACGCTCCAGTTCCACTATATCCGCACCCGCCTCGACCTCCCCGCGGACCCGGCGGTCCCCAAGGATGAGATCCATGGGCAGGCGTTCATATTCGTATTCGTAGGGCGGCTCCTTGTAGGCAAAATCATCCGGGTACAGCCTGATCAGGGCCTGCAGCAAGGCCAGGCTGGTACGGTACGGCCGGAAAGCTTCCCGGTCGACGACATGAAGGTGGAAGCCCTGACAGGCCCGCCCGCTCCACTTGCCCGAGGTCGGCTCGAAGATGACGGGCCGGAGCACGCAGCCGGGCAGGGACGTCCGGGCGCAGAAGCGCAGTACATCGCCGGGAAAGACAAACGGGGCGCCGAACAGGAGAAACGGCAGGGTGGTCCCCCTTCCCTCCGAGACGTTGGTCCCCTCCCAGACCACCTGGCCGGGATAGACGAGGGCCGTGGCCAATGACGGCATGTTGGGGGAGGGAAAAACCCAGGGAAAAACCGTTTCGGTCATGTACATATTCCGCCGCCAGCCCCGGGCCGGCAGGACCTCAAGGTCGGCATTGATGCCCATCTCCCGGTTGCACAGCAGAGCCAGTTCGCCCAGCGTCAGACCGTGACGCATCGGTATCGGGTACAGGCCGACAAAGGAAAGCTGCTCCCCGCTGAGCAGGTTGCCCTCCACCAGGTGACCGCCGATGGGATTGGGACGGTCCAGAATCACCACTTTCCTCCCCGTAGCCGCCGCTGTCTGCAGACAATGGACCACCGTCCAGGCAAAAGTGTACACCCGGGTCCCGACATCGATGAGATCAACCAGCAGGACGTCGAAACCGTCGAACATCCACGGTTCGGGCCGGCGGCTGGCGGCGTAGAGGGAAAATATCGGCAGTCCGGTGACCGGATCGTCCATGTGGGCCGATTCGATCATGTTGTCCTGCTTGTCGCTGAAAAAACCGTGCTGAGGTGAGAAAAGACAGGTCAGCTGCCCCGGCAGCACCTCATTGACGATATCGCGGCTGTGGCGGAAAGAACGATCCGTGGACGCCTGGTTGCAGAGCAGGGCCACTTTCCTGCCCCGCAGGGAGGCGGGCGGATCGAAGGCCAGTTGTTCAATGCCGATGCGAATCATGGCGGAATCACGCGAACTGGGTAATGCGCCGCAACACCGGCCCTTACTCCACCGTCACGCTTTTTGCCAGGTTGCGGGGCTGGTCCACGTCGCAGCCGCGCCGGTCGGCAATCTCATACGCCAGCAGCTGCGCCGGGATGGTGTACAGAATGGGATTCAGGTCTTCCTCCACCTCGGGGAGATAGAGGACGTCCCCGGTCAGGGATGAAAGATGGCCGTCGCCGCGGGTCCCGATCAATACCAGCCTTCCCTGGCGGGCCCTTATCTCCTCGATGTTGGAGATGGTCTTGAGGTACACGGAATCCCGGGGGACCAGGGCCATGACCGGCATATCCTTGTCTATCAGGGCGATGGGGCCGTGCTTCAATTCACCGGCCGCGTACCCCTCGGCGTGGATATAGGATATTTCCTTCAGCTTGAGGGCGCCTTCCAGGGCGATGGGATAATTAAGGCCGCGGCCGACAAAGAGAAAATCGCGGCAGTTGTAATAGTCCTCGATCATGATCCTGATCTGGTCCTGCAGCAGCGGCAGTTCGGAATTGATGATGCCGGCAATGCCCACCAGGGCGTGGCCGAGTTCCCGCAACCGCTCCCGGGTTATCGTTCCCCTGGTCTTTGCCAGATAGAGGGTGAACAGAAACAGGGCCGCCAGTTGGCTGGTAAAGGCCTTGGTTGAGGCAACCCCTATTTCCGGCCCGGCATGGGTGTAGATGACCCCGTCCGCCTCGCGGGTCATTGTCGAACCGACCACGTTGCAGATGGTGACAATCTTCGAGCCCAGCGAGGCCGCCAGCCGGATGCCGGCCAGGGTGTCGGCGGTTTCTCCGGACTGGGAGATCGATACGGTCAGGACCCGGTCGTTGACGAGCAGTTTCCGGTAGCGGAATTCCGAGGCTATGTCAACCTCAACCGGGATGCCGACCAGCTTCTCGATCCAGTATTTGGCCACCAGCGCCGCATGCCATGATGTCCCGCACGCCACCAGGGCAATGCGCTCGATGTTTTGCACCGCCCTGTCCGCCAGGGTAATTTCCGGCAGCTCAATCCGGCCCGTATCCGGAATTATCCTGCCGCTCACGGTGTTGATTATGGCCTGGGGCTGTTCGTATATCTCCTTGAGCATGAAATGCTTGTAGCCCGATTTTTCCGCCATCGCCGCGTTCCAGTCGATGATGGTCTCCTCCTTGTCGAGCGGCTGGCCGTCATCGATGCTCGATACGTCGACGGACCCGGCGGTCAGCACGGCCATTTCGCGGTCCTTCAGGAAGATGACCCGGCGGGTGTAGGGCAGCAGCGCCGGTATGTCCGACGCCATGTAACTGGCCTCCTCGTCAACGCCGAGCACGAGAGGGCTGTGATTACGGGCGGCTATCAGGGTGCCGGGCTGCCGGGCCCAGCACACCCCGAGGGCGTATGAGCCTTCAATTCGTGCCAGGGCGG
>JALHJD010000315.1 GCA_022837185.1 Desulfobacteraceae bacterium | reverse complement strand
GTTACTCATATGCTGCTACTCCTCCACAATAATTTTTTTACACGCCGGATGCGCTTTTACTTTTTCGCCGTCGGCGCGAAACTTTTATAGGTTTCATCGATCGGGGGCATTTGAACGCAGTTTTCAATCAGGGGCAGCTTGCCGTAGGTGGTATCGTCCTGCCAGCCGTCCATGTGCGCGGCCCGGCGTGCCGCCGCCTGAAGTTTCTTCCAGTTGGCGCTGCCGTAAAGGAACATCTCCTGAGCCGCCATCGATCCTTCGCCGTGGATCGTATCGACCTGCCAGTGATTCCCCGTGCAGTCCTTGATGAGCCGCAGGATGCGCAGCCGCTCTTCGGTGGAAACGCCGTCTTTCGCCGCCAGATACTTGTCGATAAACGGCTTGATTTCCGGATTGTCCCAATCCCGGAAAGCGGGAACGGTGGTGGTGAGTCCGCCGCCGATATCGTGCATGTGCTGGCACATCGTATGGAAGTTGCTCGCGTAGGTCCACTTCGAAGCGTTGATCGCCATGCGGTTGGGCATCATGACGTCCATGCCGAATTCGGTCACCGGATCGAGGCAGGCCTGCTTGGCGAGCATCTGGACGGTTTCCGTGATGTAGGCCATCCAGGCCAGCTTCTTGCGGACATGCGGCATATTCTGGACGCCGTTGTATTCCGCGATAAGACTGGCCGCGCCCGTCATGAGTTCCAGCGTTCCCGTCATCTTGCAGGTGCCGAACAGCCGATGATAGCTGGCAAACGCATACGCCAGCACCTGGGAGAACTGCCACTCGCCGCACATGAAGACCCGTTCCCAGGGGACAAACACATCGTCAAACACAATGAGGGACTCCGAGGGCTGCAGGTGATCCGAGGTCGGGTAATCGAATTCGCACTCTTCTCCGTACAACCGGACATTGGGCTCAACACCCAGAAGTTTGACGCCCTTCGTGGCGACCGGTATCGCAAAGCCCAGCGCATAATCCTTGTCCGCTTCGCCGTGCGTCCGGCAGGGCAGGCACAGAAGCTCATTGGCGCAGGGCGACGCGCTGATATGCACCTTGGCGCCGCGAACCACAATGCCGTCCTTCTGCCGGTCGACGATCCGCAGGTAAAAATCCTTGTGCTGCTTCTGCTGCGAGGGATGAAGGCTGCGGTCGCCTTTCACGTCGGTGATCGCGCCGGTCAGCGCCAGATCGTTTTTCTGGAGGTACCGGCGGTAGTTCTCGACGCGCTCCGTGTAGCCCGTCCCCATTTTCTTATCCATGACTTCCGCAGCCACACTGAAGGATGCCAGGGCATCGGCGCCCATGCAGTGCACCAGCACGCCGCCGCCCGTGCGCATGCCGGCCATGTAGCACTCACGCCGGCGCAGCATGTCCTGCGGTGTTTTCGGCGAGGTGAGAAGAAAATTAATGTCCTCTCCGTCCGCGTCCTTCGTGACGAACAGATCCCGGAAATCGGGGCGGTTCGGCAGGACATAGTCCATCGCCGCCATGCGGACAATGGTGCTCACGGTCGGATGCGTCCGCACGTCCTTGACTTTTTCTCCCAGGCACCAGACTTCCCGGCCGTCATTCAAGCTCTCCAGATACTGCTCAACTGTTTTGATCATACGCTTTACTCCTTATGTGTTGATATCGTCAGACAAAAAATGAAACGTCATTTTTATCTTCGTTCCTGGAACGGGTTGTCGGGCGCGGCATCTCCGGCCCCGGCACACCACCGGAGCATATCCCTGGCCAAAGCAGATGCCGCAATGCCTGTGCGCCCCGGCCTTGTGCGCGATAATTTCCGAGCCGGCTGCGCCGGGTCCGGAAACCCGGCGCAGCCTCGACTCTCCGCGTGTTACTTCTTGCTTTTCGCGATTTCTTCGTCGCGCAGAATCTTGCGCAGGATCTTGCCGACCGCGGACTTCGGCAGCTCTTTGCGAAATTCGACGAGCTTCGGCACCTTGTAGGGCGCGAGCTTTTCCTTGCAGAAGGCGATGATTTCCTTGTCGGTGGCTTCGACACCCGGTTTCAGAACGATGAAGGCTTTTACCGTTTCCCCGCGGTACGTGTCGGGCACGCCCGCCGAAACCGCCTCGGCAATCTTGGGATGCTGGTACAGGACTTCATCGACCTCGCGGGGATAAATATTGAATCCGCCGGCGATGATCATATCTTTCTTGCGGTCCACGATGTAGAAATAACCGTCTTCGTCCATCTGCGCAATGTCGCCGGTGGAAAGCCATCCGTCCTTCAACTGGTTGGCCGTTTCTTCCGGGTTCTGCCAGTACTCCTGCATGATCGTGGGACCTTTGATCAGAATTTCACCCGGTTCGCCGGGTTTGACATCATTGAGACCCGTTTCCACGTCGACCAGGCGGACTTCATTGCCGGGATACGGACAGCCGATGGATCCCGCCTTGTGGCGGAGAATCGGAATGCTGATGCCGACGGAAGCCGTTTCGCTCATGCCCCAGCCTTCGTTGAAAAAGATTCCGATGTCCTTGACCCGCTGGATCAGCTCGACGGGCATGGGGGCGCCGCCTGTGCTGAGCAGGCGGATCTTGGCGCCCAGGTCGAGTTCGGCGGCTTTGGGATGGTTGACGATCGCCGTCACCATCGTCGGCACGGTCGGGAAGTACGTGATTTCATCGACGCTGGCCAGCACGGCCATGAACTCTTCCAGTTCGAATCTCGGAAACATCACCTGCGTGGCGGCGTTGAACATTC
>JALHJD010000023.1 GCA_022837185.1 Desulfobacteraceae bacterium | reverse complement strand
AGATTTTACATTTTTTTCAAAATGTTATCGAAAGATTAATAATTTTTTCCACAGATCTGCTTCTGTCGCAATAATTGCATCAGCAGTTCATTGTCGCCGGCATGCTGGGCCTCGTTGATTTGGCGCATGAGTTCGGCGTGTTCCTTCTGCTGCCTCTCCCTGCGCAGCCAGGCCACCAGTTCGTCGCACATCCGCCGTCCCCGGTCTTCATCCTCCTCCTCGCCGGACTGATTGCCGGCGACGAGGCGTTCGGCCACATAACGGCGCTCCCCGCTCTCCTCGGGAAGGGCGGCCAACAGCCGGTCCGAAGAGACTACTCCGGTCCCGGCCAGTTCCCTGAGGCGGGCGATGATCTCCCGCACCGGCTGTCCGGGGACCAGCTCTTCGACCCCGCAAACAATCAGTTCGTCGATGAACTCCGGATAATAAATGAGAAAATCGATCAACTGCTGCTGCTTGCGCGACAACCCCCTGAGGGCGTCCCTGAACGATTGGTCCCGCGGTTCCCGTTCGGCCGCCCTCTCCGGCGGCGCGGCGGCAAACTGGGCCGGAGGGATGCCGAGCATTTCGCTGAAGTGGGCGACCATCAGCGATCGCTGTACCTGTTCGGTACAGGCGGCGATGATCTGCTGCAGCTCACCGACAATCCGGTTTTTTCCCTGCAGGGTCAGGCCGTGCTGTTTGACGAGGCGGTCAAAAACAAACTCGGCCAGGGGCTCCGCCCGTTCGACAAGCCGGCCGATTCCCTCTTCTCCCTCTGCCCTGACGAGGGTGTCCGGATCGTGCCCTTCCGGCAGCACCGCGATGCGGGCATCCACCTGTTCGGCCAGGAAAAGAGGGACCGACCGCATGGCCGCCTTCAGGCCCGCGCTGTCGCCGTCAAAGAGGAGGACGACCTCGTCGCAGTAGCCCCGCAGGGAGCGGATATGGCTGGCAGTCAGGGCCGTACCCAGGGGGGCCACGACGTTCGGACAGTTATGGACGGCCAGCATGAGCAGATCGAAATTGCCCTCGACGACCAGGGCCCGCCGCCGGGTCCGGATCTGTTCCCGGTGCTGATAGAGGCCGAACAGCAGCCGGCTTTTATCGAAGATCGGGCTCTCGGGGGAATTCATGTATTTCGGTTTACCGTCGCCGAGGATCCGGCCGCCGAAGGCCACCACCCGGCCGGTCATGTCCAGGATCGGGAAAAGGATCCTGTCCCTGAACCTGTCGTAGTAGCCGCCGCGATCCTTGCGGACCGCCAGACCGGCCCGCTCGATGTCCCGCACCGGGATGCCCGTCTCCTGCAGGCGGGAAAAGAGGAAATTCCACCCCCCCGCCTCAGGGCCGGGCGCGTATCCGAGCCTGAACGCGCGGATCGCTTCCCCGGGGACGCCGCGCCGGTGCAGATAACCCCTGGCCGGTTCCGCGTCGGGGGATTCGGCCAGGCATCGCTCAAATATCCGGGCCGCCTCTTCGTTGACCCGGTAGAGGGCTTCCCGCTCCCGGATCCGTTTTTTGTCCGCATCGCTCAGTTTCGGCTCGGGCAGGTCGATATGATAGCGTCGGGCCAGTTCGCTGAGGGCCTCGGGAAAGGAAAGGCGGCTGTACTTCATGAGAAAGGTGAAAACGTCGCCCGATTCGCCGCAGCCGAAACAGTGGAAAAATCCCCGCTGGGGATTGACGGAAAACGAGGGAGTCTTCTCGGCATGAAAGGGGCAGAGCCCCGTAAAGCGGGAACCGGCCTTCTTCAGCTCCACGTATTCGCCGATCACCTGGACAATATCGGCGGCCTCGCGGACCCTGTTTTTGACTTCATCACGAAGAAAAGATGATGTCATGAGCGTTCCCGTTGAAGATACCAAGTGAAAAAAACGCCGAAAAGGGATATATTTTGAGTATGGTCACTGAGCCGGAGCACGAGACAGATGCAGGATGACATAACCGATATTCTCGCCCTGGAAGTCAAAAAGGAAATGGCGGAGCGGTATTTCGGGTTCCGCAAACTCATCGAAGAGGATATCAAGGAATTCGACGACCAGGTCCTCGCCTCCTTCCTCCGCCTGGAGCAGCAGATCGGCTTCAATCTGGTCCGGCTCTACATCTTACTGAAAGATGAAAAACTTATCCACGAATTTTTCCAATCGGCGGGTCTGGAGCAGCTCATCTTTTACGACCCCTATCTGACCGAGTCGCCGACGATCCGAAAAAGCGTGCTCGCCGGCCTGCGCCTCCGCGGTTTCACCCGGGCCGGACGATTCAGAAACCTGATTCTCGATATCTACGCCGAGTTGGTCAGGGACGTCGAAAGTTATCACAAAAACCTGGCCACTCTGTCCACCGAAAGGGACAACATCGCCGAGGAGATCAGGCAGTTCTACTATAAGCACGACCTCGGGACCATGATGGACTTTCTCCGCCGACTGGACGGGGGCGACATGCACAGCGCGGGCGGCATGGTGGGCGTCATCACTCCTGAAACCGGCACCGGACTCGAGCAGAAGATGAAAGTCGAACCGCCGCCCCCCGTCGACGAGCTCCTGCCGATCATTCCTTCACTGACTCCCCCGGCTGAAATCAAACGGCCCCTCAAGAAAATCATCGCCGCCGCCTACCGGCTGCAGAATGAACCCGACATGAAGGATATGGTCCGGTCCTGATCGTCTTCCGTTCCACGCCCTGCCCGCCCCCCCGGAGCGTTTGCCCGGGACCCTGCCGCCGCCCGGACCCTTTTGGTGTTCAGGTGTCCAGGCGCCGGCACATAAGCCTCCGCCGCGACGACCGGCGATCCGGGCGCCGCCACTCTTGACTTCCCGGGCAGTCAACTTATCGTATGGAAAGGATTGACCGCTCCGCGGCAGGGCGCCGAACCGCCCGGTACCGGCGCTGCCGGACGCGCGCAGCGGATTCGCCCCGATTCCCGCAGCCCCCGAAGAACATAAGGATTGAAAGATGAATACCGTAAAGACATTTATGCTCATGGCCGCCCTGACGGCCCTGTTCATGGTTGGCGGCCAGGTCATGGCGGGGCAGCAGGGAATGCTCATCGCCCTGCTCATTGCCGCCGGGCTCAATTTTTTCGCCTACTGGAACAGTGACAAGATGGCCCTGGCCATGAACCGGGCTAAACAGGTCTCCGAGGCCGAGGCCCCGGAACTGCACCGGGTAGTGGCCCAGCTGGCCCAGCGGGCGGGCCTGCCGATGCCCAAGGTGTATATCGTCCACAACCCGACCCCCAATGCCTTCGCCACCGGCCGCAACCCCGAGCACGCCGCCGTTGCGGTGACCACCGGCCTGCTTGAGATTCTGAACAGGGATGAACTGGAAGGAGTGCTGGCGCACGAACTCGGCCATGTCCGCAACCGCGACATCCTCATCAGCTCCATCGCCGCGGTCATGGCCGGCGCCATAAGCTACCTGGCGACCATGTCCCAGTGGGCCATGATTTTCGGCGGCGGCCGCAGCCGTGACGGTGAAGGGGGAAATCCCATCGCCGCCCTGGCCATGATCATCATTGCTCCCCTTGCCGCCGCCCTCATTCAGATGGCCATATCCAGAAGCAGGGAATATCTTGCCGACCAGGCCGGGGCGGAAATTTCCGGGCATCCCCAGGCGCTGGCCGGCGCCCTGCAGAAACTCACCACCTATAACAAACAGATGCCCATGCAGGTCAATCCGGCCTCGGCCCAGATGTATATCGTCAATCCGCTGACCGGCGGACAACTGGCGAACCTTTTTTCCACCCATCCCCCCATCGAGGAGCGGATCCGCCGGCTCATGACCCTGGCGAAGCGGTAGGCGTCTACCCCTTGCGAACGAGGAGCATCCAGGTCCCGTCCGCGAGCTGCTCCCGGTCCATGATCAGGTGCCCCTCGCCCGCCAGGGAGCGGGAAACATTGTCGACCGGGGCCCCGTCGTCGATGATGAGCCGCAGGATCTGGCCCTGTTCCAGCTTTGCCAGCTCAAACTTGGCGTAGACCAGGTTCATGGGGCAGCCGGTGCCCACCAGGTTTTTTTCGGCATCGGGCCGCCGGCCGCCGCCGTTCATGGCTGCTTCCCTCCCCGTGGCCGGGAATCCCGGCCCTGTCCCGCAGCCTTTACTGCAGGTGACCTGGCCGGATTGTTCATGGGCATTGTTCGGCCCCCGGGCACGCCGGCCAGGGGATGTCGACTGGTGCGGTTATGGCCGGCGCTTTGCCGCAGAGAGGACAATCCTCCTGGCGGGCCAGGGGAATCCGGCGGAAATCCATGGTCAGTGCGTCAAAGCGGAGCAGAACATCGGTCAGCAGGACGCCGGCGCCGGTGATGCACTTGACCGCTTCGGCAGCCTGGATCGTGCCGAGCAGTCCGGCCACCGCCCCCAGGATGCCCGCTTCCGAACATGTGGAGACCGCCCCGGGTGGAGGCGGCCGCCGGAAAACGCACCGGTAGCAGGCCGACCGCCCCGGGAGGATGGTCATGGCCTGTCCGGCGAAGCCGAGCACGCCGCCGTGGGACAGGGGAGTGCCGGCGAGAACGCAGGCATCGTTGAGCAGAAATTTGGCCGGAAAATTATCGGTGCCGTCCAGGACGAAATCCATGCCGCGGACCAGTTCCATGATGTTGTCGGCCCGCAGCCTCGTCTGCAGGGGGCGGACCTTGATTTCCGGATTGACGGCCAGCATGGCCTCCGCCGCCGACTGCGCCTTGGCCCTGCCGATGTCGGAAGTGCCATGCGCTATCTGGCGCTGCAGGTTGGAGACCTCCACCACGTCGCTGTCGACGATGTCAATGGCCCCCACCCCGGCCGCCGCCAGGTAAAGGGCCGCCGGCGAACCGAGGCCGCCGGCCCCGGCAATCAGCACCCTGGCCCGCCGCAGCTTTGCCTGGCCTTCTATGCCGATTTCCTTGAGGATGATCTGCCGGCTGTAGCGCTGCAGCTGTTCAGGGGTGAAGTCGATCATGGGCAGAGGTGCTCCGTCGCGGGATGCGGCTCACGAAGCGGCGGCAAGAGCCCGATCCGCATTGTTGAGCATACTGATGAACCCGGAAGGCCTGAGGCTCCCGCCGGCGGCCATCACCCCCGCCAGGCCGGGAATGGTTATCAAGTCGGCGACGTTGTCAGCGTTGACCCCTCCCCCGTACAGGACCGGCCGGCCCCCGGCCGCTTCGGCCAGCTGCCGGACCGCGGCGGCGACCGGCTCCCTGTTCCTCGCCACCTCCAGCGCTTCGGCGTCATCGGGTGTATAGGCGAGAATCAACCGCTCCAGGTCGGCCGAATCAACCGGGGCCAGATGCCCGGCAATGTCGGTCCCGGGCAGGCACAGGATCGGGCGAAGGCCCGCCGCCGCGGCCTCGCTGATCTTGTTGGCGGCATCCTGAACCGTCTCATGAAAATAGCGGCGCCGCTCCCGGTGGCCGATCAGGACATAACCGGCAAGACCCTCCAGCCAGGCGGCCGGCGTTGCCCCGGTGTAGCCCCCCGGCGGAAAGGGCGAGACGTCCTGGGCGGCAAGTGACACATTTTTCAGGTCCCGGGTCAGGGCGTGCACGGCGGAAAGGACGATGTCCGGGACCGCCAGAATGACGTGAATCGACGTCGGCAGATAGAGGCGGACGAACTCGGCCGTCCACTTTTCCGCCTGGGCCGGCGACAGATGCGCCTTCCAGTTGGCCAGAACTATTTTCTGCCTGTCCTTCGTTGTCTCAGCAGCCATTTTTCCCCCCGTTGCGCCGCAAGGTCTGTAATTCAGGAAACGGTGCGATGGAATCCGTATCGGCGTGAATCGTATTCAGCAGTTTCCTGGGTTGATGGAGAAAATCATCCTCAAATTCGAATTTGCCAAGGAACTCTTCATTGAAGGTGGTGATCAGGTTGAGATGTCCCCAGCGCTCGAGATAATAGACCACCAGCCGGGGCAGGGCGGTATAGATGGATTCGTCCGGCAGGGGATCGATAAAGCTTGAATTCCGCAGTTTCTCGCAGGAAAGGGTCTGGGTCTTGTAAAAATGCTCAAGAAAGATGAGCTCCGGCGGCAGGCGGACACTGATCCCGAACCAGTTGAGTATGCTGGCCAGCCACTGGAGAAAAAATTTGCCCGAGCGGATAACCGTATAGGGGATATATATTTCCCGGGGCCGCTTCAGTTCAAGATAGGAGCGGATCGTCAGGATGAGGTCCGCCAGCTCGACCGGGTCCTTGTCGACAAAATGATATGTTTCCTGGCCGAATTCCTCGCGATGATCAAGCACGTGATGGACAAAGTAGGGAATCTTGTCCGAATTGGTGTAGGAATGCTTGACCCCCTTCCTGGTCACCATGAACGGCATGGCCTCGTCGGCGATGGAGAAAAACAGCCGGTGGAATCCCTGGATCTTGTGGTCATGTTCGCCGTAGACGATGGCCAGACGGATTATGGTGTAATCGAGCCCCTGCTCCTTGCCCATGTGCCGGATGGTCCGCTCGGCCATCAGTTTTGACTTGGCATAATGGTTCAGGGACGGCGACAGGGGGAGATGCTCCTCCTCCGACAGGTTTTCGCCGTTGGGCAGCGTCGCCGCCGAACTGATATGGATATAGGGAATCCCAAGGGAGCAGCAGGCCCGGGCAAGGTTGACGGACCCTTTGTAGTTTACTTCGAAGGCCAGCTGGGCATCACTGTCCAGCGAGGCCACGGCCGAGTTGATGACAAAGTCCGGCCGCGCCCTGATCAGGTATGTCCGGATATCCTCGGCATTGCGGATGGACAGTTTTTTGCTGCTGGGCGCACGGATATCTATCTCGTCCGCGGTCATGGTCTTGAAATAATGCACCAGGGTGCCGCCGATCAGACCTGAGCCGCCGATCAGAACCCCGAGTCGTTTTTTGCCCCCCGCCGGGCCGGGACCGGACCGGTCATCGCCTTCCATCACAGCGTTACGTCCTCCCTCAACGGTACCTGTTCTGATGAGTTATAGCATATAAGCAAATGAAATCAACTGGTTTTCCTGGCCCCTCCGCCGCCGCCCGGCGCCGCCCGATCTT
The DNA here is from genome assembly GCA_022837185.1 of Desulfobacteraceae bacterium. Classification (GTDB taxonomy): domain Bacteria; phylum Desulfobacterota; class Desulfobulbia; order Desulfobulbales; family Desulfobulbaceae; genus UBA10518. Next base: position 16,811 of record JALHJD010000023.1, on the reverse strand, counting down.
GACGCCCGCCCGACGATGGGGTAAGTTGGCTTTTTTTCCTGACCCGGGGCACGGAGGCGCGGTGCGTGATCCGCCCTCCGGCGACGGTGACGACAACACAAGGACAAAGCATGACAAGCCAACAGATAGTCTACACGGAAATTGATGAGGCGCCGGCCCTGGCCACCTATTCCCTGCTGCCCGTCCTCCGGGCCTTCACCAGGGGAAGCAACATTGACTTCGTCGGCATGGACATTTCCCTGGCGGGACGGATCATCGCCAACTTTCCCGAATATCTGCGCGAGGACCAGCAGATCCCCGACTATCTGCGCATACTGGGGGACCTGGTCAAACAGCCCGAAGCCAATATCATCAAACTGCCCAACATCAGCGCCTCGATCCCCCAACTCAAGGCGGCGGTCCGTGAGCTGCAGGAAAAAGGGTATGCCATACCGGACTATCCGGAGGAGCCCGCAACCGAGGCGGAAAAGGAACTGCAGGCCAGGTTTGCGCGGGTCCTCGGCAGCGCCGTCAATCCCGTGCTGCGCGAGGGCAACTCCGACCGGCGGGCAGCCGCCTCCGTCAAGCGGTTCGCCCGCAGGCACCCGCACCGCATGATGAAGGAATGGCCCGGCGATTCGGCCTCGCGGGTGGCCCATATGCGCGAGGGCGACTTCTACGGCAGCGAACGTTCCGTGACCGTCGACCGGGCCTGCGAGGTCAGGATCGAGCATGTCGCCGATGACGGCTCGACAACAGTCCTCAAGCAGGCCTTCCCCCTGCTGGCCGGGGAGATTATCGACGCCTCGGTCATGAACGTGCGGGCCCTGCGGCGCTTCTACGCCGACCAGATCGAGGCGGCGAAAAAGGAGAAGCTGCTGCTGTCGCTGCACCTGAAGGCGACCATGATGAAAGTCTCCGATCCGATCATGTTCGGCCACTGCGTCGCCGTCTTCTACCGGGACGTCCTTGCCAGGCATGCCGCCCTCGTCAAGGAACTGGGCTTCAATGTCAACAACGGCCTGGCCGACCTGTACGCCCGGATCAGCACCCTGCCCGCTGAACTGCAGCGGGAGATTGAAGCGGACATCCAGGCTGTTTACGCCACGAACTGTGAACTGGCCATGGTGGATTCCCGCAGGGGCATCACCAATCTGCATGTCCCCAACAACGTCATCGTCGACGCATCCATGCCGGTTTTCATCCGCGACGGGGGCAGGATGTGGGGCCCCGACGACCGGCTGCACGACACCATCGCCATGATTCCCGACCGCTGCTACGCCTCCGTCTACCAGGAAGTCGTGGATGACTGCCGGCGGCACGGGGCCTTTGATCCGGCAACCATGGGCAGCGTTGCCAATGTCGGCCTCATGGCCCAGAAAGCTGAAGAGTACGGTTCCCACGACAAGACATTTGAAGCCCGGGCAGGCGGAGCGATCCGCATCGTTGATGTTGCCACCGGGGAGGTCCTGCTTTCCCGGCCTGTCGAGGCCGGAGATATCTTCCGGGGCTGCCAGGCCAAGGATGCCCCGGTTCGGGACTGGGTCAAGCTTGCCGTCAGCAGGGCCAGGGCCGCGGGAACCCCGGCGGTTTTCTGGCTTGATCCCGACAGGGCCCATGACGCGGAAATCATTGCCAAGGTCAACCGGTACCTGCCCGAGCACGATACCGCAGGCCTCGACATCCGCATCATGCCGCCGGTGGAGGCGATGCGCTTCTCGCTGGAACGGATCCGCCGGGGGGAGGATACGATCTCGGTCACCGGCAATGTGCTCCGTGATTACCTGACCGACCTCTTTCCCATCCTCGAACTGGGCACCAGCGCCAAGATGCTGTCCATCGTGCCCCTGATGAACGGCGGCGGCCTCTTTGAAACAGGGGCGGGCGGCTCCGCCCCCAAGCACGTGCAGCAGTTTCTCCAGGAAGGGCACCTGCGCTGGGATTCCCTGGGAGAATACTGCGCCCTGGTCCCGTCCTTCGAGCATATCGCCGGGACCTACAACAACGACAAGGCCCGGATTCTCGCCCGGACCCTTGACCAGGCGATAGAGAAGCTGCTGGAGAACGAAAAGTCACCGTCGCGCAGGGTGCATGAGCTGGACACCCGGGGCAGCCATTATTATCTGGCCCTCTATTGGGCGCAGAGCCTGGCCGCCCAGAAGGAGGATGCCGGCATGGCGGACCGTTTCGCCCGAATTGCCGGAGAGCTCGAGCAAAACGAGGACCAGATCCTGGCCGAGCTCAACCGGGCCCAGGGGCGGCCGGTGGACATCGGCGGCTACTACCGGCCCGACCCGGAAAAAACCGCCCGCGCCATGCGCCCCAGCTCCACCTTCAATACGATAATCGACGCAGCCTGAGCGTTCCGCCGCGGGCAGCCGGCATGGTCGGGTACGTCTTTTCCCCTTTGCTCCCCGGATGCGCTCCGGCTCTCCCCCGGGCGGCATCCCGGCCGTCCTCCGGGCCCCCCGGCCGGGCAAAGACGGCCGGCCGCCGGTAAGAAAGGGGGCACCGGGGCGTGCATTCCCTGCTCGCGGCCTGCCGGGAACTTGTCTTTCCCCCTGCCTGTCTTGCCTGTGGGCGGCGTCTGCCCCTGGACCGGCTGCCGCTCCTGTGCGACGGCTGCCACCAACTGATCCCGTTCATCCGCTCCCCCCGCTGCCCCTGCTGCGGTCTTCCCTATGCCCGGGGCGAGGATCATCTCTGCGGCGTCTGCCTGACAAAACCCTACTCCTTCAGCCTGGCCCGGGCGGCGCTGGCGTATCAGCCCCCCATCGCCTCCCTGATCGGCGCCCTGAAATTCCAGGGGTTGATGACCGGCATCGCCTCTTTGGCCGGTCTTGCCGTCAGCTCCCATGGTTTCCGGGAACTGGGCGATCCCGACCTCATTCTCCCGGTGCCCCTCCATCCGAAACGGCTGCGCCGGCGCGGGTTCAATCAGGCTCTAGTCCTTGCCCGCTTCTGCTTTCCCGACCGCGGAAGGATCATCGACGCCTCCACCCTGGTCAAAATCAGCCCCACCGTTCCCCAGACCCAGCTCAGCGGCACGGAAAGACGCCGTAATATTTCCGGGTCTTTTTCGGTTAAACAGTCCCAGAAGGTCAAAAATAAAAGAATTCTCTTGATTGACGATGTGTTTACCACCGGCAGCACCGTCAATGAATGCGCCCGGGTCCTTCGCCGGGCCGGGGCCGCCCGAGTGGAAATTTTTACCCTCGCCCGGACAGTTTGAATTCATCTACATTTATTCATCTTTTACTGCTTAACATATTAAAAATAAAAAACTTTCAAAATGGCAAACCGCCCCGGCCATGCCACGTTGTGGCAATGCAAAAATTCTTTTTCCCCCGCCCCGCCGCCTTTGACAAAAAATTTGGCCCCCTAAAATCCTGCTATTCCGCCAGGTTAAAATCAGGCAGAAATAAAAAAGCAAAAAATTAAGATTTCGTGAGAGAAATTAAGCAATGATGAGGATCAAAAAAGTTTACCGTTGTTAACAACCTGTGGATAACTTGGCGGGTTCCCTGTAACTCATTGAATCTCTATCCAATTCCGCGGCATGGCAAAAAACTATGATAATCTGCGCCAATACCTGTGCGGCCACCCCTAACCATTGTTCAGAGCAGTATCATTTCCTCAATATTCAACTTCCTCAAGCTGTCCGCCAAATCAGGGTAAATCAATTTTGACCGGGCAGGTCATCGTGCGCTATCACAGAGGCACCAACTCAATTTTTTTCACCGCAAGCCGGACAAGCCCTCAGGCCCGGCAAACAAAGCAGATATTCAGCTACAGGAAAGGTTACGTCATGCTGTGGGACATAGTCAGGGAATCTTTGCAAGAATCTCTTCCCGAGAGCGAGTATATCCTGTGGATCAAGCCGCTGGTCTGCGTGCGGCAGGGTAACCGGCTGCTGGAACTCGCGGGTCCGGACCGCTTTTTCTGCTCCTGGGTCCGCGACCATTATCTCGACCTGATCAACATCACGGTGAAGGAGCTGTCGGGCGGGACATGTCCCGCCGCCGTCCTCACCGTCGCCGATTCACCCGTGCCGCAACTGGAAGGCAGGCGCTCCGGGCAGCTTCGTCTTCCCGGCGTCACCAACCATGTCTGTAAACTCCGTTCACTCCACCCGGGTTATACCTTCGAGGAATTCATGGTCGGCCAGTCCAACCTGCTGGCCCGCTCCGCCTGCCATGCCATTGCGACCGGCGACAGGACCTTCGGCAACTGTCTGTTCATCAACAGCACCACCGGCCTCGGCAAAAGCCATCTCACCCAGGCGGTGGTGCACTCCGTCCTGCAGAACGCGCCGTCAACCATGCTCCACTACCTGACGGCCCAGCAATTTTCGGCTGAAATGGTCAACGGGATACGCAACAAATGCATGGATCAATTTTCCCAGAAATTCATCCACAACTGCGACATCCTGCTGGTCGAGGACATCCACACCCTGGTGGGGAAGAACAAGACCCAGGAAGAGCTCAACATGATCCTCGACTACCTGATCAAGGCCGGCAAAAGAGTCATTTTGACCGCCTCGGTGACCCCCAGCAGGCTGGACGGCATTGACGAGGATTTCAAGTCCCGGATGACCTCGGGCCTGGTGACGAAAATCGACCCCCCCGACTATGCAACCAGGGTCAATATTATCCGCCGAAAGGCGGAAACAAACAACCTCCGCCTGGACGACTCTCTCATCGACCTGCTCGCCCAGCAACTGAACGGCGATGTCCGCAAGATTGAAAGCGCCATCATCGGCATCAAGGCCAAATCAAGCCTGCTCGACACCCCGCCGGACAAAATCCTGGTCAATGAGGTATTGAGCGACCTCATCGTCGCCCCGGAAAAGCTGGACGGCAAGGGCATACGGAACTTCATCGGTTCCCAGTTCAAGATCAGCATCGACGAGCTGACTTCCCGCTCACGGAAGCGCTCGGTCACCTTTCCCCGCCAGGTCGCCATGTACCTGACCAGAAAATACACGGACCAGTCGCTCGCCGACATCGGTCAGCTGTACAACCGTGATCATTCAACCGTCCTCCACGCCATCCGCACCATTACCAGGGGAATATCCAAGGAAACCTCGGTCAGCGAACAGATCGAACTGCTCTGCCGCAAACTGAAGAGCCGGCAGGCGAAATAACCAATCCCCTCGGCCGGTCGCCCGGAGCGGCAAGGGAGCCGGCAGCGACCGGCCAGATACCCCGGGCCAGATCCCGACGGCCTGGACCGATCCTAAAAGTAGACCGGCTTGACTTCCGCCTCGGCGCCCCGGGATCCCGTGGTCTCGAGAATGGCCGCCGCGACCTTTGCGGCCTCCTTGGTCATGTCATTGATGCCGATGCCGCGCCAGCCGAACCCGCACACATGCAATCCGGCGTGGCCTCCGCACTGCCCATCAAGCCAGTCCAGCAGGGCCGGATAGCCTTCCTCCAACTGCGGGATGCCGGCACCGGGGCGCAGAACCCGAGCAAAACTCGGCTCTTCGGGCAGATCCAGCAACCGGCGCAAATCGTTATACACCCGGCTGACCAGTTCCTCATCGTCCAGCTCCAGGCGGTCGGGATGACGCCGCCCGCCGACGAGCGCTTCCAGCAGGAGATGCCCCCGGGGAGCGCGGCCCGGAAACATATGGGAGGAAAATAGGGCGCCCAGGGCAAAGCGGTGCTCCTGCTCGGGGGCCAGGTAGCCGAAACCGAACGGAACCCTGGCCCTGTCGGTGAAGCCCAGGGCAATGGTGGCTATTTTTGCCTCGGGAATCGAAGCCATCGGCGGGGGGGCAATCTCCCTGACCTGATCGAGGAGGGCCAGGGTCTGGTTGGCGGGCAGGGCCAGCACCAGGTGCCGGCAGCGGATTACATGCTGGGATGTCCGCACCTCCCACCACCCATCGGCTGCCGGGCTGACCGCGGCCACGCCGCTGCGGTAGTACATTTCCTCATTGAGCCGCAGGCCTTCGGCCAGGGCCTGCGGCAGCCTGCCCATCCCGGTCTTGAAGCTGGTCATGGCCGGCAGGAGGGGGCGCTTGCCGGGACCTTTCTTCATACCGGCGCGTTTGCGCAGTAGCCCGCGGATCACCGAGCCGTGCTCCCGTTCCAGCCCCCGGACCCCGGGCATGACGGCATCGATTTTCAACCGGTCGATGTCGCCGGCATAGGTTCCGGTGAAGACGGCGTCGGCAAAAGGCAGCAGGGAGCTGCCGAAACGGTGCGCCACCCACTCGGCCACCGTGGGCTCGCCGGGCAGCGGTTTCTTCCACAGGTCGCCCAGGACCCGGAGCTTGGCCCATAACGGCACCAGGGGGGCAGCGATAATTTTCCCCGGCTTCTGGGGAATCAGCCGCAATTTGCCCCCCAGGCAGACGTAGCGGACAAACTTGCCCAGCGGGGCTTTTTCGACCTCCCCTTCCAGTCCGGCCAGGGCAAGGAGGGCCCGGCTCTCCGCGCAGTTGTCGAGAAAGCCGTGGGCGCCCCATTCGGCCAGGTAGCCCTCCTCGCAGTGACTGAGGATCGCGCCGCCGGGGCGATCGCTCTTTTCGAGGACGAGCAGGGAAAGCTCCGGCCGGTCGCGCCGCAGAAACCGGGCGACACTGAGGCCGGACAGACCCGCGCCGGCGATGACCACGTCAACCTGTCTGGTCTTCATATATCCAGCACCTCCAACCCCGCCGAAGACAGGGCAACGAAAGGGTCCATAATCTTGACAGTCCGGCGATCATGCTTACCATGTTGCCGGAAATATGGATCATACATAAAATCAAACTCTTCAACCATAAAAAAAGGGATTCAGCATGACCGAACAGACCATTACCCGTGAGTTCCAGGCGGAAACCAGAAAAGTGCTCGATATAGTCATTCACTCCCTGTACACCGAGCGGGATATCTTCGTCCGGGAATTGATCTCCAACAGCGCGGACGCCCTGGAAAAATTCCGCCACCAGAGCCTGGTGGAAAAGGCGGAGTTCGACGCCCACGTTCCCCTGGAAATAACCATTGACTGTGATGACAAGCGCCATACCCTGACCATCACCGACACCGGCATCGGCATGACCCGGGAGGAACTGGAGGTGAATCTCGGCACCATCGCCCATTCCGGTTCCGGGGAGTTCTGGACGCGCCTGGCCGAGGCGGCCAGAAAGGATGTCAGCATCATCGGTCAGTTCGGGGTCGGCTTCTACTCCGCCTTCATGGCCGCCAAAAAAATCCGCGTCCAGACCAGATCATGGGACGGCGGCGAGGGACACGAATGGGAATCGGACGGCGGCGGCACCTATACGATCAGGCCCTGCGAGGGACTCCACCGGGGAACAAAGGTCATCCTGGAGCTCAAGGACGACGCCCACGAGTACGCCTCGAAATTCACCATCGAACGAATCATCAAACAGTATTCCTCCTTTGTGCCCTTTCCCATCATCGTCGAAGGGAAAAAGGTCAACACCGTCCAGGCCATATGGTCCCGGTCGAAGAATGAGATCAGCGAGGAGGAATATACCGAGTTTTACAAGTATATCGGCAACGCGGTCGACGACCCCCTGTACCGCCTCCATTTTTCCACGGACGCCCCGCTGTCCATCAACGCCCTCCTCTACGTCCCGCGCGAAAATTTCGAGGTCCTGGGCATGGGCCGCATGCAGCCGGGTGTGAACCTGTACTGCCAGAAGGTCCTCATCGACCAGCACAGCGAGAACATCCTGCCCGAATGGCTCCGGTTCCTGAAGGGCGTGGTCGACTCCGAAGACCTGCCCCTCAATATTTCCCGGCAGGCCCTGCAGGACAACGCCCTGGTGCACAAGCTGCGCAAGGTTCTGACCAGGCGCTGCATCAAATTTCTCAATGAGCAGGCGGCCGAGGACCCGGAAAAATACCGCACCTTCTGGGAAACTTTCGGTATTTTCATCAAGGAAGGCATCACCACCGATTTCGAATACCGGGACGACCTCGCCGGCCTGCTCCGCTTTGCCTCCTCCAAAGGCGACCTGGTTTCGCTCCCGCAGTACATCGAGCGGATGAAGGAGGGGCAGGACACCATTTATTACATCAACGGCCCCAGCCGTGAAGCCCTGGAGATGGGACCCTATGTGGAGCTGTTCCGCCAGCGGGACATCGAAATTCTGTTCACCCTCGAGCCCATTGACGACTTTGTTCTCAACCACCTGGGCGAATTCCAGGGGAAAAAGCTGGTCTCCGCCGACCGGGCCGATCTCAAGCTGCCGGAAACAACCACCGGCCAGGAAAAGGACGGCGGAGCCGCCGGGCCGGGGGAATCCCTTCCCGCCGAGGAAGCCGGGGCACTGTGCACCTTTATAAAAGACGCCCTCGGCGACCGGGTCAACGAGGTGATCATTTCCACCCGGCTGGTGGACAGCCCGGCCATGATCGTCACCGCCGACGGCTATCTCACCTCCTCCATGGAGCGGGTGCTGCGGGCCACGTCCGGGGATGAGCACCTTGCCATGAGCGGTAAAAAAAATCTCGAGATCAATCCGGCCAGCTCCCTGATCAGGAAACTCTCCGCCCTGCGCGATTCGGATCAGGATTTTGCCCGGGACGTCACCGAGCAGATCTATGACAACGCCATGATCCAGGCCGGCCTGCCGGTCGACTCGCAGAAGATGGTCAGCCGCAATTACAGGATCCTGGAGCGCATGGCCGAGGAACTGTAGGCGGAACGGCTCCCTATTTTCCGGCGCTGAGAGGTCAAGAAGCTTGAAAAAAAAAGGAGATCACGATATAGGAACCTAACCCAGGCACGGATCCCCTCTTCTTTCCCGATCCCGTGCAACTCCCGGAGGAAGTTAATGCGTCGTCTCATATTCGTCGGATTCATCATTGCGGTGCTGCTGGCGGGCTGCTACTCCAAACCGGTCCGCCATCTGGCCTCCGACGCCAGCCTGATCAGGGCGGGCGAATCGACCCGGCAGGATGTCCTCCGGTACATAGGTGAGCCGGACGGTCACCGCACGGTCGCCCCGGGGGTTGAAGAATATGTCTACCACGAGGAAAGAAAGAACGTCTTCGGGCGCACCCCCCTGCTCGGCTCCGTGGTGGGCAAGGAGGGCGACGAAATGCTCATCATCACCCTGACCGGCGACAGGGTCAGCAACGTGGAGTTTAGGACCGTCGGCAAGAACGACCGTGACTGGGCCGACGATTTCACCTGGGACGAAGTACGGTGAGCTCTCCTTCTCCCTGGGATATCAACCGGGAGCGGATGGTTGAGGAGCAACTCATTCCCCGGGGCATCCATGACGAGGCAACCCTGCGCGCCATGCGCACCGTGCCCCGTCACCTGTTCGTCGATGACGCCATGGCTTCGGCCGCCTACGGGGACCATCCCCTGCCCATCGGCTCCGGCCAGACCATCTCCCAGCCCTACATCGTCGCCCTGATGACCCAGGCCCTTGCCCTCAAGGGCCATGAACGGGTGCTGGAAATCGGCACCGGCTCCGGCTACCAGGCCGCCGTTCTTTCCAGGATCTGCAGGAAGGTCTACACCATTGAGCGCATCGACGCCCTGCTGGTCCGGGCCAGGAAGGTCTTTGACCGCCTGCATTACCACAACATCATTTCCCGCATCGACGACGGGACGGCTGGCTGGCCCGACGAAGCGCCCTTTGACGGGATCCTGGTGACGGCCGGCGGCCCGAAGATCCCCGAACCCCTCATCGAGCAGCTCGCCGATCCCGGCCGCCTGGTCATTCCGGTCGGCGACCAGTTTCTCCAGGAGCTGCAGCTGCTGGAGAAGACCAAGGGGGAAATCAAGGTCAGGACCATTGAATACGTCCGCTTTGTCAATCTGATAGGAACCCATGGCTGGTCAGCCTGACGCGGCCGGACAGACACGCTATTCCCTGCTGCAACGGATATACCTCCGCTGCATGGAATGGATCCGGACTCCGGCGGGAATCTGGGCGCTGTTCTTCATCGCCGTTGCCGAATCCTCTTTCTTCCCCATCCCCCCGGATGTGTTTCTCATCGCCCTCTGCATCGCCGTCCCGGCAAAATCGTTCCGCTACGCCCTGGTCTGCGCCGCCGGCTCGGTTGTCGGCGGCATGCTCGGCTACGGCCTCGGTTTCGGCTTCATGGACACGGTGGGCTTCCGCATCCTCGACTGGTACGGCCTCCATGACAAGTACCAGGTCGTCCAGGACCTGTACCGCCGCTACGATGCCTGGGCCGTCGGCGCGGCCGGCTTCACCCCCCTGCCCTATAAGCTGTTCACCATCACCGCCGGTGCCTTTCAAATCAATTTCGTTGTCTTTGCGGTGGTGTCCGCCCTCTCCCGCTCGGCCCGTTTTTTTCTCATCGCCTGGCTCATCCATGCCTACGGTCCCAGGGTGCAGCACTTCATCCTCCGCTATTTCAACCTGCTCACCATCCTTTTCCTTATCCTCCTCATTGGTGGCTTTCTTCTCCTCAAAATGGTACTTTAAGGATCAATCCGCATACCGGCCGGGCCGCGGCGCCATGAACGACCACCCCGGGCCGGACCGAACAGACAGTCATGGCATCCCGTGCGCGGGAGGGGGAAGTTCATGTACGCAGCAATCGAGAAGAAAATCCGCCGGGTGGGGGACAAAGCGGTTCTGGCCAGCCTTTTCCTGGTTCTGGTCTTCCCGGCAGGCCCGGGAGAGGCGGCAACGTGCCTGACCGGCGACTGCCACCGGGGAGTGGCGGCGGGGAAGTATCTGCACGGCCCGGTGGCGGCCGAACAGATCGGCGGACGCGGATGCGTCGCCTGCCATGTGCCGGACGGCGAAGCCTGCTCGGCGGATAAGGGGGGGATATTCAAGCCGCTGCCGGCGGCGGTCGAGATGTGCCGGTTCTGCCATTCCCGGGGGGCCGCCTCCACCCACAGCGCCGAAAACAGCGAGTGCCTCGGCTGCCATGACCCGCACGGCTCGGACAGCGGCCCGGAGCTTCTGCGGGGGGAGCAGGACCGTTAGACCGCTCCGGCCCTACCCCGCCTGGGCGGCGAAAGCGCGCACTCTTGCCATGACCGCGTCCAGGTCCGCGGTCAGCAGGCGTCTGTCCCGCACCACCGGCCGGCCGTCAACGATTACGGTGCGGACATCGCTCCCCCGGGCGCCGTACACCAGCAGGTCCGGTCCGTAAAAGGGCGTCAGGTGCGGGCTGTTCCGGTCGATCAGGATCACGTCGGCCGGCGCTCCGGGGCGGAGGACGCCGCCCCACCCCCCGGATCCCAGGACTTCGGCCCCTTCTCCCGTGGCCATCCGCAGGATGGTTTTTGCCGGGGCCGCCACCGGATCGCCTGTCCGCGCCTTCTGCACCTTGGCGCAGACGTCCATTTCCCGGAACATGTCCAGAGAATTATTGCTGGCGGCGGAGTCGGTGCCGAGGCCGACAACCACGCCCTGGGCCCGCAGGGCGGCAAACGGCGCAATTCCAGACGCCAGCTTGAGGTGCGACTGCGGGCAGAGAACGGCCCGGGCTCCCCGGCGGGCCAGGATGGCGATATCCTCCTCGTCGACCCAGACACAGTGCACGCAGACCGTCAAGGGGTCAAGGAGGCCCAGGGCGTCAAGATGCCTGACCGGGGAAGCGCCGCGCCGGTCCTGGATCAGAGACGGTTCCCCTTGGGTCTCGGCCGTATGGATGAAAAACAGCCGGCCCCGGCGGTCGGCCTCCTGTTTTGCCCGCTGCAGGGTCTCCGGAGCGCAGGTGTAGGGGGAGTGCGCGAAAACGGCCGGGGTGACAAGACGGTGGCGCAGGTGCCAGGCATCCAGGAAGCGGGCGGCAACCCGGACATTATCGGCCGGATCCGGCACCCCCGGCGCCGGAAAATCTATGACCCCCTGGGCGGCCACGGCCCGCAGGCCGGTCTCGCTGAAGGCCCTGGCGGCCGCGTCGGCAAAAAAATAGCCGTCGGCAACCATGGTCGTCCCGGAAAGCAGCATTTCGGCGGCCGCCAGCCTGGAGCACCAGTACACCATCTCCGGGTTCACGTGCCGGCTCTCGGCCGGAAATATATGTTCGCCAAGCCACTCGCCCAGGGCCAGGTCGTCGGCCAGGCCGCGGAAAAGGGTCATGGCCGCGTGGCAGTGGCAGTTGACCAGGCCGGGCATGACAACGGCGCCGCCGGCATCGACAACCTCCCGGGCCCGGACCGTGCCCAGGTCGGCCATGTCGCCCACGGCGCCAATAGAGCTGCCGCGGATGGCGACATATCCCCGCTCCGTCACCCTGTCCGTGCCCGGTTCCGGCAGCAGAAAGCCGTCCGTTATCAAAATATCCGCCGTCATCATCCCGGCAAGAGAACTGCTTGCATAATCATCATGATTTAGTGTATCACAGGGAGCACTGAGCACCCGTGCGGAACTATACACCCTTGACCGGGAACGGCAATTTTTTTCGCCCGTCCCTCCGCCCGTCAGCCATGAACAGCAAACACCCCGCCCTGTGAGCGTATCCCGCGTCTACGCGGCGGGCGTCCTGAGTGAATACGTAGAGGAGCCATGGGATTTCGTTGTGGAATCGTCGGCCTGCCCAATGTGGGGAAGTCGACCATATTCAATGCCCTGACCGCCGCGGCCATTGACGCGGCCAACTATCCGTTCTGCACCATTGAACCCAATGTCGGCATTGTGCCGGTGCCCGATGAGCGGCTCGACCGGCTCGCCGACCTGGTCCATACCCGCAGCAAAGTCCCGACCCAGATGGAATTCGTCGACATCGCCGGACTGGTCAGGGGCGCCAGCCGCGGTGAAGGGCTCGGCAATCAGTTTCTCGGCCACATCCGGCAGGTTGATGCCATTGTCCACGTCATCCGCTGTTTTGAGGATGAAAACATCGTTCACGTGGACGGTTCGGTCGACCCGCTGCGGGACCGGGAGGTCATCAACACCGAACTGATCCTCGCCGACCTGGACACCGTCGACCGCCGCCTGCAGAAAACCCGCAACCAGGCAAAGTCCGGGGACAGCAAGGTGATCGCCCAGGTCGCGTTCCTGGAACAGGTCCGGGACATCCTCGACAGCGGCCAGCCGGCGCGGAGCGTGGCGGCCGGCGACCGGACCCGGCGGGACCTGCTGCGGGAGCTCTGCCTGTTGACGGCCAAGCCGGTGCTCTACGTCGCCAATGTCCATGAAGACGATCTGGCGGGCGGCAACAGTTTCGTTGACCTGCTGCGGGAGGCGGCCGCCGCGGAACAATCCCCGGTGGTGGTGATCGCCGGCAGCATTGAACAGGAGCTCAGCCGCCTGAGCCGGGAGGAACAGGCGGAATTCCTCACCGAGCACCTTCTTCACCGTCGGGGAAAAGGAAACCAAGGCCTGGACCATTCAGCGCGGCACCAGGGCACCGGGGGCGGCCGGCAAAATCCACTCCGATTTCGAACGGGGGTTCATCCGGGCCGAGGTCATTGCCTACGAGGACTATATTGCCTGCGGCAGCGAAGCACGGGCCAGGGAGAAGGGCCTCATGCGGTCGGAAGGCAGGGATTACGTCGTCCGCGATGGGGACTGCATTCTGTTCCGTTTTAATGTATAGTGCCCTGCACAACCGGGGAAGCCTGGCTTTCCCCGCCTCCCGGGAAGGGCGGCCGTGACGATTCCCCTTGCCGCCCCCTGCCTTGCAGCGGATTGTTGACGGACCGCGCACCCAGGAGCCGTCGGGCAAGGAGGGCGCGGTCGGTCCAGCCTGCCCGTGGGGACACAAGGTTTCAGGAGCTTGAGACAACCGCAGGAAAATGAACATCGACATCGGAAAAACCATTTTTGTGGCCGACATCAGGGAAGGCCAGCAGATCCGCGACCTGTTCCTGGTGAGCAGGAAAACCCTGGCCGAAACCAAAAACGGCAAGCCCTACCTGGCCCTGACCCTGATGGACAGATCGGGTGAGATCGAGGCCCGGATCTGGGAAGACGCCGCCCGGTTCGAGTCGCAGGCGGAAATCGGCCAGATCGTCGCAGTCGAGGCCCTGGCCAAACCGTTCCGCGACCAGCTGCAGCTCAACATCACCTCCCTGCAGGCGGTCGAGGACGGCGCCGTCCCCCTCGACTCCTTCATGCCCTCCAGCAAACGGTCCGTCCGGGAGATGAAGTCCGAGCTGGCCGGGCTGATCAGGACGGTCAACGATCCGGCGCTGCGCCCGCTTCTGGAGGCAACCTTCCAGGGAGCTTTTCTCAAGCAGTTCTGTCTGGCGCCGGCCGCCAAGATGATGCACCACGCCTACCTTGGGGGCCTGCTCGAACACACCCTGAGCGTCACCGGCCTGGCCGTGGGCCTGTCCCGGCACTACCCCGGCCTTGACCGCGACCTGCTGGTGGCCAGCGCCCTGCTGCATGATATCGGCAAAGTCCGTGAATTCAGCTTTTCCTCGGTCCCCTTTGATTACACGGAGTCGGGCCGGCTGATCGGCCACCTGGTCCTCGGCAGCGAAATGGTCCGGCGCCGGGCGGAGCAAATTCCCGAACTGTCCCCCGAACGTCTGGACCGGCTGCTCCACCTTATCCTCAGCCACCACGGCCGGCATGAATTCGGCTCCCCCTGCCTGCCGATGACCGTTGAAGCCATCCTGCTCCATCATATCGACGATATGGATGCCAAGGTGAACTACATAGACCGGCTGAGCGAACAGGTCGAACCCGGCCGCCATCAGTGGAGCGACTACCAGCGTCCCCTGGAGCGGTTTCTGCTGCTCAGGGGGCCGGAGGCGGAAATCCCGCCAGGCCCGGAACGGCCCGAAGCCGGGAACGACCCGGGCGGACGGGAAACGACGACCCGGGCCGGCGGAAACGGGCCGGAACAGGGCAAGGGCCAGCAGTCCCTCTTTTAACCATGGTCTTCGCGGAACTCCTCGGCCAGCCCAAGGCGGTGCAACTTCTCAGCCGCGCCCTTGCCGGCGGGCGGCTGGCCCACGCCTACCTGTTCATCGGCCCGGACGGGGTGGGCAAGGCCACTGCCGCGCGCTCCATGGCGGCCGCCCTCTTCTGCCGGGAGGGAACTCCCTCCGCCCCGTGCCGGCAATGCGGCGGCTGCCGGAAATTCTTTTCCGGCAACCATCCCGATTTTCATCACATCCTGCCCCAGGGGGCGGTGATCAAAATTGATCAGGTCCGCGAACTGAAAAAGATCCTCAGCTTCCCTCCCCTGGAATCGGGACCGCGGGTCATCCTGCTCGAGGACGTGCACACCATGCGCCGGGAAGCGGCAAACAGCCTGCTGAAACTGCTGGAGGAGCCCCCTCCCGGCAATCTGCTCCTGTTGACGGCCGACGAATCGGAACCGCTGCTGCCGACCATCCTGTCGCGCTGCCAGACCGTCCCGTTTCATCCCCTGCCGCCGGCGGTCGCCGCGGACATCCTGATGCGGCTGGACAGCGGCCTGGACAGCGGGCGGGCCCGCGCTCTTGCCGCCCTGACCGGGGGCTGCCCCGGAAAGATCCGCTCGCTGGACGCGGAAAACCTGACACGCCTCTTCGACGAGTCCATGAACTGCCTGGCCGCGCAAGCGGAAAGCGAGGCCGAGGCAATCGAGACCGCGCTGCTGATGGCCGTCAGGACCGCTGATATCCGCGAGGGCCTGGAAACCCTGCTTGACCTCTTCCTTCTTTTTTTCAAGGAGACCATGGCCGCCCATCTGGGCCGCCGGCCGGCCGACCCGGAGCGCAGCTCCATGGCGCCCTACGTGGTTCGCGCAAGAGAACGCTGGAACTTGGACCAACTTTCTGATAAGATGCAAGCTGTTGAATTCGCCAGGGAGGCGCTGGCAAGAAACTGCAACCGGCAGATGGTCTGCGAGGTGCTGTTCCTGCGCCTGCTCACCGGCGACAAACCGAACCCGGAACCTGAGACGCCGCGGCGTCCCCATCATATACCATGACTGAAGCCGAAACCATTCCCGCAGAGCCCGAGCAGAACGATCCGCCTTCGGGCGCCGCCGAAGAGGAGGCTGCCAGCTTTTACCGGATCCGTTTCCGGGAGGACGGCCAGGAATGCACGGCCCAGTCAAAAATCGCCGACCTGGCCCGGGGCGACGCGGTGATGATCCGTACCGACCACGGTCCCGAACCGGCCATGATCTTCAGCCGGGCCGCGGGCGCGACCGACCCGGACATCCCGCGCCTGGCCCCCTGCGTTATCCTCCGCCGCGCCACCCGGGAGGAGCAGGAAAAATACCAACGGCTGCCCGAACTGGAAAAAGAGGCGTTCAGGATCTGTGCCCGGCAA
Organism: Desulfobacteraceae bacterium; assembly: GCA_022837185.1. Lineage (GTDB taxonomy): Bacteria > Desulfobacterota > Desulfobulbia > Desulfobulbales > Desulfobulbaceae > UBA10518. The sequence continues at coordinate 640 of JALHJD010000023.1, read as the reverse complement.
ATCGCCCAGCTCGGCCTCCCCATGCAGCTTATCCGGGTGGAACGGTTTTTCAACGGCTCCAAAATCATCTTTTTCTTTACCGCCGAAAACCGGGTCGATTTTCGCGAACTGGTCAAGCGCCTCGTGCAGGAATTCCGGACCAGGGTCGAAATGCGCCAGATCGGCGTGCGCCATGAAACCCAGCTGATAGGGGGCATAGGCGTCTGCGGCCGGGAGCTGTGCTGCAGTTCCTTCCTTAAGAAGTTTGAATCCGTGTCCATCAAAATGGCCAAAACCCAGGACCTGCCCCTGAACCCGGCCAAGATCTCCGGGCTCTGCAACCGGCTGCTCTGCTGCCTGACCTACGAATATGACTCCTATCGGGCCATCAAGAAGGAAATGCCGAGGGTGGGCAAATCGTTCCTCTACCAGGGCACCGTCTACAAGGTTGTCCGGATCATGGCCCTGCAGAAGCTTGTGCATGCCGTTTCCGCCGAGGGTGAGGAGATCGTCCTGGCGGAGGAGCAATGGAAAACCGCCGAACCGGTACGCAAGGGCCCGGCCAGGGAAAAAAACGCCGAATAATGACGACCTATATCACCACCCCCATCTACTACGTCAATGCCCTGCCCCACCTCGGGCACGCCTACACCACCATCGT
>JALHJD010000314.1 GCA_022837185.1 Desulfobacteraceae bacterium | reverse complement strand
GTCTTGGGCTCTTTGACCTCGCCGGCCAGCCGGGCGACCAGACGATGCACATGCCCGATTCGGTCGGTCTGGTGCCCAAGCCGCCGCAGGGCCTCGTCGTTGTCCTTGCAGAGCGGTTCCCCGGCGGGATTGCCGCTGGTCATGACCAGGCAGTCCGGAGTTCGGGGATGGTTGAACAGCAGGAGATGCAGGGGGGTGTAGGGCAGCATGACCCCCAGTTCGCCGATGCCGGGGGCCAGGTTCGGGGCCAGGCCGGCGCCGGGCCGTTTTTCCAGGAGCACCACCGGAGCGGCGATGGCGGTGAGCTGCTCCTCCTCCGCGGGAGAGAGGAAGCACAATCTTTTGGCCGTGTCCGTATCCCTGACCATCAGGGCCAGGGGCTTGGCCGGCCGGTTCTTGCGCTGCCGCAGGAGGGCGACTCCCTGGGCCGAATACGCGTCCACTGCCAGATGAAATCCGCCGAGTCCCCTGATGCCGACTATGGAGCCGTTCGCCAGTGCCGCCGCCGCCTCCCCCAGGGGGTCGCCGGCAGGAATGAGCCTGCCCTCCCGGTCGCGCCATTCGAGCCGGGGACCGCAGCGGGGGCAGGCGTTGGGCTGGGCGTGGAAGCGCCGGTCGGAAGGGTCGCCATACTCGGTCAGGCAGTCGGGGCACATGGCAAAGGACGCCATGGTCGTCCGCGGCCGATCGTAAGGCAGGGTCCGGATGATCGAGTACCGTGGCCCGCAGTTGGTGCAGTTGGTGAAAGGATAGCCGAGCCGCCGGCCGTCCGGGGCCAGGCAGTCCCTCCGGCAGTCGGCGCAGGTGGCAATGTCCGGGGAGACATGGGTGTTGCCCTGCCGGCCGGTGTCGCTGTCGATGATCGCAAAACGGTTGCAGTCGCCGGTCAGGGTTGTTTCAGACCGTTCCAGCGAGATGATGCGCGCCAGAGGCGGGGCCTGCTGCCGGAGGGAGTCGATCAGGGCGTTGATTCCGGCGCTGTCGCCGGCCAGCCTGATAATGACCCCCTCGGGGGTGTTCGTTATGAAGCCGGCCAGGCCGTACTGCGCGGCAAGCCGGTAGACAAAGGGCCGGAAGCCTACTCCCTGGACTATGCCGTTGACGCGTATTTCCGTTGCCGGGATTTTCATGGGCTGCCTTGCGGCGATTGACCGCTTGGCGGCGGTTACCCCTTTTTCAGCCGGCGGGCATAGGTGGCGGCTTCCATGCCGGCCACGCACCCTTCGCCGACGGCCTTGGCTATCTGCCAGGGGGGGCCGGCGATGTCCCCGGCCGCATAGATGCCCTGGATGTTGGTCTCCTGTTTCCGGTTGGCGGCGATGTACTTGAAGGATTCGGGATCAAGCTGGACCCCGACCTGGGTGGCCAGCTCCAGGGCGCCTTTGGAACCGAGTTCGATGAACACTCCGTCGGTCTTCACGGTCTCCCCGTTTTCAAGCTCCAGGCCGGTGACGGCCTGTTCGCCCTGGATGAGCTTGACACCGCTGTTCTCGATGATCTGCACCTCGCTCTGCAGGAGCCGTTCCCGCAGTTCCGGCGAAACATCGAGTTTTTTGCTGATCAGGTACACCTTGGCGGCATAGCCGAGCAGGGTCAGGGCGCCGTCGACCGCGGCGCTGCGGTCACCGACCACTGCGACGGTCGCCCCCCGGTAAAAGTTGGCGTCGCAGTCGACGCAGTAGCTGACTCCCCGGCCGGACAGCTCCTTTTCCCCGGGCACGCCGAGTTTCTTCTTGGATACCCCCATGGCGAAAATGATGGTCCGTGATCCGACGGCGGCGCCCGATTCAAGTTCAAGGTGAAAATTTTCGCCGTCCTGGGAGATTTTCAGCACGTCCTCGGGGAGGATTTCCGCCCCGAACTGGCGGGCCTGCCGATGCCCGGCTTCGAGCAGGTCCTTGCCGGCCTGCACCCCCTCGCAGAAGGCATAGTTTTCCACGTGGGCGGCATACAGGGCGCTGTTTTCGATGCGCCCGAGCAGCAGCACGTCGGTCTTCCGGCGCGCGGCATGGATGGCAGCCTGTATGCCCGCCGGTCCGGCTCCGATAATAACAACATCATACACCCGGTTCGTCATTTGCTTGACTCCTTGTGATTCTGATTATACAGATACTGTCTGGCCGGCTGAAAGAATGCGGCAGAAGGGTTTCCGTGCGTACCGAAACCGCCATCATGCATTTTGTACACCATCCTCAGAACAAGGTCGACAGATTTATGTTTTTCAGGTATCTTGTCTAGTTCTATGAAAACTGACTGTTCGTCCTCACTTTTTCCACGCGGTCGCCGGAGAGAAGGGGAAACGAACCGGCGCCGCCGGCCGGAAAGGTTTGGCTGACGCACAGCCTGGGCGGTCTTCCCCGGGCCGGACGGCATCGCCCCGCGGGGGCGGCCCCGGGCATGTCCTTGCGCGACCGGGAATGAGGGGAGAAAGCTCCCCATTCCGGGGAACCGCATTCAACAGTTCATCCGATAACCGATTTTCGTAAGGGAAAGTTGCCGTGAATATCTCACTTATTGATATGATGATGAATGCCGGTCTCATGGTCAAGGCCGTCATGTTTGTCCTGTTAGCCTTCTCGGTGGCGTCATGGAGTATCATTATCATGAAGCTCCTTCTTTTCAAGAGGTCGAAAAGAAATTCCGCCCAATTTCTGGACCGTTTCTGGGAGAGCAAGACCCTGAGCGAGGCCTATTCCGCGGCCCGGGATTTTACCCTCAGTCCCGAAG
>JALHJD010000022.1 GCA_022837185.1 Desulfobacteraceae bacterium | reverse complement strand
GGAGAAGGAAATGTGCAGACTAATAGCCTAAACAGGCTACTGCCTAAAAGGCTAACATGACTCAGTCCAGTAAACAGTGGCGTCTTGAAACCGGGCCCGACAGCACGGACACCCTGGAAATTCGGTTTGCCGGCCGCTGGTGCCTGGACCAGGACCTGCCGTCCGTCGACATCCTCCGATCCGCGCTCGACAGCCGGCCCAAACGCCTGACCTTCAAAACCGATCTTTCGGCCTGGGATACGGGCCTGCCAGCCTTTCTGTTCAGCCTCATCGGTCTCTGCGGAGAAATAGGCATCGAGGTCGACCAGGAGGGATTGCCCGAAGGGGTTCGCCGTCTGCTGGCCATGGCCGCGGCAGGCCGGGAACGAAAGGTTCCCCGGGCCTCCTCCGCCCGGGAAGGCCTGCTCGCCCGGACAGGGACGGCAACGATGCGGTTCCTCCACGGCGCCCCGGAAATGCTGCATTTCTCCGGCGAAATCACCCTTGCCTTCGGCAGGCTGTTTTCGGGACGGGCCCAGTTCCGCTGGGGCGACATGTGGGTGGAGATCGAGGAAGTCGGCCCCCGGGCCCTGGTCATCGTTTCGGTGATCAGCTTTCTCGTCGGCCTGATTCTGGCCTACCTCGGCGCCGACCAGCTCCGCCTGGTGGGGGCGCAGATCTTCATCGCCGACCTGGTTGCCATCGGCATGGTCCGGGAAGTCGGCGCCCTGATGACCGGCATCATCATCGCCGGCAGAACCGGCTCGGCCTTCGCGGCCCAGCTCGGCACCATGCAGGTCAACGAGGAGATCGACGCCCTCAGGATCCTCGGCATCTCCCCCATCGATTTCCTGGTGCTGCCCCGGATGCTGGCGCTGCTGCTGATGATGCCGCTGCTGACGCTCTATTCAGGCTTTGTCGGCATACTCGCCGGTCTGCTGATCGCCTCCTCCATCTTTGACATCGGCCTGTTTGAATACTATAACGAAACAGTTCGGGCCCTGGAGTTGCGCTATTTCATCGTCGGACTCGTCAAGGGCACGGTCTACGGCGCCATGGTCGCCTACGCCGGCTGCCTGCGCGGCATGCAGTGCGGCAGAAGCGCCGTGGCCGTGGGCGAGGCGGCGACCTCAGCGGTGGTGACCTCCATTCTGCTGATCACCATCTCGGCGTCGATCCTGACCATTGTCTTTTATCAGTTGGGAATCTGAGCCCATGGAACCTGCACCGCACATAGAAGTACGGAATCTGACCATGGCATACGGCGACTTCGTCGTCCAGCGCGACCTCAACTTCACGGTCAACAAGGGGGACATTTTCATAATCATGGGCGGCAGCGGCTGCGGCAAGTCCACCGTCATGCGCGCCCTGATCGGCCTGCAGCGCCCTGCCGCCGGCACAGTTTTCTATGACGGCCGGGATTTCTGGAACGCTGACCCCGATGAACGGGAGCGCCTCAAGCGCCTGCTCGGCATCATGTTCCAGAGCGGCGGCCTCTGGAGTTCGCTCACCCTGGCGGAAAACGTGGCCCTGCCCCTCAGCGAGCACACGGACCTTGCACCGCGCATGATCAGGGAAATCGTCGCCTTCAAGCTTGCCCTGGTCGGCCTCAACGGCTTTGAGGAGTTCTATCCCGCCCAGCTGAGCGGCGGCATGAAAAAACGGGCCGGCCTGGCGCGGGCCATGGCCCTCGACCCGGAAATCCTGATCATCGACGAGCCCTCTTCCGGCCTCGATCCCCTCAGCGCCCGGCGGCTCGATGACCTGATCGTGGAACTGCGGGACAGCCTGGACACCACCATTGTCCTGATAACCCATGAACTGGCGAGCATCCTCGGCATCGGCAGCAATTCGATCTTTCTCGATGCCGAGACCCGCACCATGATCGCCACCGGCAATCCGAGGGAAGCGGTTCGTTCCGGCGACCCGCTGGTCCGTCATTTTCTCTCCAGGGGGGAAGCATGAGCAAGAAAGCCAGTCCGACCCTGATCGGCGCCTTTGTCTTCGGGGCCGTGACCCTCGGGATCATAGCCGTCCTGCTGCTGGCGGGCGGGGAATGGTTCCAGGAGCGGCGCCGGCACGTCATGTACTTTGACGAAGCAGCCCAGGGTCTGCAGGTGGGAGCACCGGTGGTGTTCCTGGGCGTCAAGGTCGGCACCGTCAAACGGGTTCAGCTTGCCCTTGACGAACCAAAGGACCGCTTCATGGTGTCGGTAACCATTGAAATCGCCCCCCATGCCCTCCGGACCACCACCGGTGATCAGATCGACCTCCAGGACCGGATCACCATCCGGGAGTTGGTGGACCGCGGCCTGCGGGCCCGGCTGCAGGTACAGAGCCTGCTCACCGGCATGCGCTACGTCGACCTGGGCTTCCATCCCGACAAGAAGGCCCGCTTTATCAGCGATGACCCCGGAATCAGCGAAATTCCCACGATCCCGACCACAGTGGCGGAATTATCCTCCATGCTGGAGGGCTTCCAGGTGGATGAATTCCTCGATGACCTCGCCGAGATAAGCGGTTCGCTCCGCACGATCCTGGCCACGGAAGCATGGCGCTCCATCCCGGAACGGCTTGATGGGGCCCTCGCCAGCCTGCAATCCCTGACCGCCAGGCTCGATGCCGCCAGCGCTCCGATGCTGGCCATGGCGGAGGCCGACCTGGACGAACTGGGCAAGGCCATTGACGACGTCCGGGCCGCCATGGGCAGAATCGGGCTGGCCGCGGACCGGATCGGAAATCTGACGGATGAGGATTCACCGGTGGTTGACAATTTGTCCCGGGCAGGCACGGAACTGGCCGACGCGGCCCGGGCGCTGCGGCAGTTTGCCGATGACGAAGCACCGACCGTCCAGCACCTTAACCAGGCCCTGGGGGAGATATCCGGGGCGGCCCGCGCCCTGCGCCGGCTGGCCGAAAGCCTTGAGCAGGAGCCCGAGGCTCTTTTCCGGGGCAAACGGAGAGGGGAGGAATAACATGAAACAGCAATCCGTCCTGCAGCATCCGGGCCTCCGGCTTGCCGCCCTGCTTGTTCTGGTCCTGCTGACAGCAGGGTGCGCCAGAACAGCGCCGGTCGCCTATTATCAGCTTGCCGCCATCGCCGCCGCCCTGGACGCCGGGGAGGCGGGCGGCGTCGGGGATGCAGTCATAGGCCTCGGCCCTGTAGGGCTGCCGGAGCTTCTTGACCGTCAACAGATCGTCATCCGGCAGGACGCCAACCGCCTGCTGCTGAGCGACGGACATCGCTGGGCCGAACCGCTGGCCGAAAATTTCCTCCGGGTTCTCAGGGAGAATCTCTCCGCCCGCCTGCATACGGAACGGTTCCTCCTGCATCCCTGGCCCCTGAAGGCTCCGCCTGATTATCAGGTCATCATTGACGTTCTCCGCTTCGAGGGCGACGTTTCCGGCGCAGCCTGCCTGGAAGCCGTCTGGTCGGTCCGGGACGGGCAGGGCAAAATTCTCCTGCCCCGGCAGCGGGACAGCTATGAGGCGGCGGCCTCCGGCTCCGGCCGTGCAGGAACCGTCGCCGCCCTCAGCGAGACGCTCGCCCGCTTCAGCGGGGACATCGCCCGGCAGCTCACCCTGCTGCATGCGTCCCATCCCCTGGAGTAGGAAACAGACAACCGGGCCGAGGCCCGCCGTCGGCCATGCCGCCCCGGCGGGATGCGCATACTCGAACCGTCCTGGCCGCCGGTCAGAAATCAGCTCCCCGGGCCTTGACAGAACCCGGACCGCGATTAATTACTATGCTGAACCGGCCTGTCCTGATCGGTTCCCCAAGCGGAGCATTCCCCGCGATACCAATGTTTTTCCGCATGCCGGACAGGCTTCCATCAGGAAAGGGTCCGGGAAGGAAATACTTTGCGGATCATCGGGGAATGGATTATTCCCACAGGCATGTTGACAATAATGTTGGTTCTGAGGTTTTCGTACAATGGGGCGAAACGATCTGGAATTGGCAACCACCCCTCTGCTGGTAGAGCATATCACGAAAGAATACAGCACATCAGACTGTGATCTCATCCGGGAAGCGCTCTCGCTTCTCGAACCACTGCAGGCGGACAGGCAAACCGCCATAGTCAATGTCGCCAGCCTTCTGGTTGAGCAGAAGGCGGACGCCGTAATCGTCATCTGCGCCCTGCTCGCCCCCCTGCTGTGGAACAAGTCACTCTCTCTCGCCGAGATCAGGAAAAAATTCGGCGGAAAGACCGCTGATCTCCTGTCCCACTTCACCCTCCCCCCGGCCTGCCGGACGGATTCGGAGGTCCATCGGCACCGGGATACCCAGGCGCTCCTGTCGACTCTTTCCCATGATATCCACGAAACCCTCCTGCTGCTGGCGTTCAGGGTCATTGACCTCGAAGAGCACCGGGACGGGGAAAACGACCGGCTGAGGAAAAAGGCGGAAGAGTCCCTGGACATCCTGGTTCCCATTGCCAACCGCCTGAATCTCGCCAGGCTGCGCAGACGGTTGGAGGACGCCTCGTTCAGGATCCTGGAGCCCCGCATCTACAGAGAACTGGAGCGGCAGGTGGCGCCGATCCGCGAGGAAGACGCCCAATGCCTCGCCATCCTGAAAAAGGCCGTCGACCACCTCCTGGAGAAAAACGGCATCAAGGCCATAGTCCAGGGAAGAATTAAAAGCCTCTACGGCATATATCGAAAAATGCTGCGCAAGGGGAAGTCCTTTCACGACATTCTTGACCGCATCGGCATGCGGATCATCGTTGCCACCGTGCCCGAGTGCTACACCGTCCTGGGTCTGCTGCACACGCATTTCCAACCCGTTCCCGGCAGTTTTGACGACTACATCGGCCTGCCCAAGGACAACGGCTACCAGTCACTGCATACCTGCGTGTATCCCGTCCGCAACATTTCCCGCAAACCCATCGAGTTCCAGGTCCGCACGGAACTCATGCACCGGGAGGCGGAATACGGCGTTGCCGCCCATTGGCAGTATAAGCAGGAAGCGAAAGCGATCGCCGAGAGCGACCTGCAGAAAACCCTGTGGATGAAAGGGCTGGTCAAGCAGCATCTCGGGATGAGTTCGGAGAGGTTCATCAAGGTCCTGCATCAGCAGGTGTATGAAGCCGCGACGGTGGTGTTCGGCGAGAGGGGCCGGATCAGCCGGCTCCCTGCAAACGCCACCGTCGCCGACTACCTGAAAAAGGCCAACCTGACCATTTCCCCGCAGGCGGTACTGCAGGTCAACGGCAGACCGGTGGGGATGGAGCATGTGCTTCAGGATGGCGATTCCATTGAAATCATTGATAAATAACTCATCCACAGATTACGCAGATTTCCACAGATGAGTTTGTTTATCCACAGATTACGCAGATTACGCAGATTTTTTTTTGGTTTTTTTGTGCTGGGGGTCTGGCGGGTCGGTGCATATCTTTGAATCGGCAGATAGCCGGATATTCCAAAACAACTCATCTGTGTAATCTGTGTAATCTGCGGATAAAACCATCCACAGATTACGCAGATTACGCAGATTTTTTTTGGTTTTTTTGTGCTGGGGGTCTGGCGGGTCGGTGGATATCTTTGTATCGGTTGATAGCCTGATATTCCAAAACAACTCATCTGTGTAATCTGTGTAATCTGCGGATAAACAAACTCATCTGTGGAAATCTGCGTAATCTGCGGATAAATATCTGTGTTGATCTTTGCCCGCCAACATTGGATAATACGGTCAGGATAACCTTCAGCACAAGGATACAACGATGGCTGTGCAGAATCTGCGGCATAGATGGAAAGGCCTGTCCCGATTACAGCGGTGGAGCATCATTGCCGGAGTCTCCCTGCTGGTGTACACCGTTTTCGGCTTCTGGCTGCTGCCGGCCATTGTCCGCGCACAGTTGGAGAAAAAGCTAAGCCAGGCCCTGCACCGGCAGACCACGGTCCAGAAAGTACAATTCAATCCCTTCACCCTGGAGGCAGCGGTCAACGGGTTTCAGGTCCTGGAGCCGACCGGCGGCGAACCGTTTGTCTCCTTTGACCGCCTGCACGTGAACCTGCAGGCTGTCTCCCTGTTCAAGCGCGCCATCATCGTCAAATCCTTTTCTCTGCTCAATCCGTACGCCAACATCGTCCTCAACAGCGACAAAACCTTCAATTTTTCCGACCTCGCCGCCGGAAACGGCGGGGAGAGACAGGACAGGGAGAAAGAGGAAAAGGAGAAGCCGCTCCTCTTCTCGGTCAACAACATCGAGCTGCTCGGCGGCGGCATCGATTTCGCGGACCGGTTGAAGGAAACCGGGCATCACGTCACCGACCTGCATATCGGCCTGCCTTTTCTCTCCAATCTCCCCTACGAGGTTGAGATCTTCACCCAGCCCGTGTTTGAAGCGGTGATCAACAGCACCCCCGTCAGCATGCTGGGGGAGAGCAAGCCCTTTCACCTGACCAGGGAATCGGAGATCAATATCGATTTCCGCGACATCGATCTCACCGGCTACCTGGTCTATCTCCCCGACAACTTCAATTTCACCATCAAAAACGGCCGCCTTGACCTGGATATCTCCCTGTCCTTCATCCAGCACGAAGACGGCAGCCCCGTGATCAATATCCGGGGAAAAACCAGCCTGCGGGAAATGCAGATGGTGGACGGCCTGGAGCAGCCACTGCTTTCCTTCCCGGAACTGACGGTGGACATCGAGCGCGTCCTTCCCCTGCGCCGGGAATTCCACCTGGCCCGGATTCTCTGGCGGGAGCCTGAGCTGTTCGTGGAGAGGGGGGAGGACGGGCAGTTCAACCTGGCCCGCCTCGTTTCCACCCCGGCAGGTGAAAAACAGCAGCCCGCCACAGCGCCCCCCGGCGGCGGTCTGCTGTTCGAGGTTGCCGAAACCGCACTGGAGGGAGCCGTCATTCACTTCACCGACCGGACGGTATCCGGCCCCATGCAGTCAACCCTGCGGCCGGTCGACCTCCAGGTCAGGGACTTCAGCACCGCCCCGGGGATGCCCGCCGCCTGCAACCTGGCCCTCACCAGTGAAAGCGGCGAAAAGGTCGGGGTCAGCGGCACCTTGACCCTTGACCCCCTTCAGGTTGCGGCCGACGCGACCGTGGAAAACCTGCGGCCCGGCAAGTACCGCCCCTACTATGAAAACGCTCTGCCGGCGCAGCCGGAGGCGGAAACGGTCAGGGCCGCGGCCCATATCGATTATGCGGGGGATGACGGAGGCCTGCTCATTTCCGGCCTGGGGATCGAGCTGGGGGGTTTCAGCATCACCGGCCCGGATGGCGCGGACACGGTTGCCATCCCGGCTTTCTCCATCAATGGGGCCGAGGTCAATATCAGGGACAGGACGGTGACGGTCGACAGGTGCGAAAGCAGGGGGGCGGTCATTCCGATCATCCGCCGCGGGGACGGCACCGTCAACCTGCGGGACTTCCTGGCCGCCGCTCCGGCCGAAGCCGGCATCCAGGAGGAAGCGCCGGAAAATGACGCTGCCCCGCAGCAAGCCTGGCAGGCAACGGTCAAGGCCGTGGATTTCGCCGACTTCGAGGTGACGTTCACCGACCGGACAACCGAGGAGCCTGTTGTGTTGACCGCGGACCAGCTGCGCCTGACCGCGGATAACGTCACCACCATCGAGGACGGACAAACCTCAGTTGACCTCGGGCTGCGGCTGAACGGGAGCGGCATGGTCAAGGCGGCAGGCAGCGCGGTCCTTTCCCCCCTTGCCCTGCAGCTCGAAGCCGACCTGGCCGATCTGCCGCTCAAGTCCGTTCAGCCCTATGTGGCGCAGAAGCTCAACATCATTCTGACCGACGGCCTGGCAGAGCTCAAGGGCAGCCTGTCCCTCGACCGGCGGCCTGACGACGTCATCGGTTTCTCCTTCCAGGGTGACGCCGGCGTCTCCAGGCTTGCCGTCCTTGACGGCGCCGCGGCGGAGAAGCTGTTGAGCTGGGATGCGGTGCGGGTGACGGAATTGGCCCTCCAGACCCTTCCCACTCGCGTCACGGCCGGAGAACTCCTCCTGGACGGGGTCGCCGCCTCGGTGTCGAGGAGCCCGGAAGGCGTGCTCAACCTGGCCACCGTGATCAGGAAGGATGCCGGCACAGAGGAACAGGAGGAAAAACCGGCCGGGGAAGGGCCCCCTCCCGAAATAGAAATCGCCCGGGTGCGGCTGGCGGACTGCCTCTTTGATTTTGTCGACCGCAGCGTGGCCCCGCGCTTCAACACCTCGCTGGAAAAAATTACCGGCGACATCAAGGGCCTCTCCTCGGCCAGGGACGCCTCGGCCGAGATCAATGTCACCGCCATGCTGGATCAGCATTCCCCGGTCAAATTCACCGGTTCCATCCACCCCTGGCAGGAGTTGTTCACGGACGTGACCGCGGAATTCAGCAATATCGAACTGACGCCCATGAGCCCCTACACCATCAAATTCATCGGCTACCCGCTGACCAGGGGCAAACTGAGCCTCAACCTGCACTACCTGATCGAAGGCACCAGGCTCACCTCGCAGAACAGGGCCTTCATCGACCAGATCACCCTGGGTGATTTCGTGCAGAACGAAACCGCGGTCAACCTGCCGGTGCAATTGGCCATCTCCCTGCTGAAAAACCGCCGGGGTGAAATCGAACTCAACATGCCGGTATCGGGGCGGCTCGACGACCCGCAGTTCAGCGTGGCCGGCGTCGTCTTCAAGATGATCACCAACCTTATCGTCAAGGCGGCGACCTCCCCCTTCTCCCTGCTCGGCGCTGTATTCGCCGGCGACGGTCAGGAGCAGTACATCGAGTTCGAAGCCGGCCGGGCCGAAATCAACCCGGAGGCCAGGGACATGCTGACCGAATTCGCCAAAGTGCTGTATGATCGGCCGGCCATCAAGGTGGACCTCCTGGGCCGGGTGGATCCGGTCCGGGACGGCGAAACCCTGCTGCAGATGCGCTTCGACCGGCTGCTCAAGGCACAGAAGCTGAAAGAGACGGCCAGGGAATCGACGCTTTCGGATGTCGATGAGATCGAGATCGGCGCCGACGAATATGAGCACTACCTGAAAAAGGCTTACAAGGCCGCGGACTTCGAGCGCCCCAGGAATTTTCTCGGAATGCTCAAGGACATCCCGGCGGAGGAGATGGAACAGCTCCTCCGTGACCACCTCGTTATTACCGGGGACGATTTGCAGCACCTGGCCGTACAGCGGGCCGGAGCCGTCAGGAACGTGCTCATGGAGCAGGGACCGGTCGAGGCGGACAGGATTTTCATCGTCGAGCCCCGGGGCGGTTATGGTGAAGGGAAGGAGCAGCCGGCCATGCGGGTGGAAATTTCCGTGCGGTGAAGGGGCCGCCGGAAAGACTGTCCGGCCTGAGCAGCGGCGCCTGGGGAGAATCCGTAACCGCGGCAGCGCGGTTCAGGGAGGCGAAGAAGAGTCAAGCAAAGACTTGACCCCCAGGCTGAAGTAAAAGGAAGAGCCTTCGCCGGGCCGGGACTCCACCCAGATCCGGCCGCCGTGCCGTTCAACGATTTTCTTGCAGAACGCCAGGCCGATGCCGCTGCCCTGGTATTCCTCCCGCCGGTGGAGACGCTGGAAGATAAGAAAAATCCTGTCCATGTCCTTCGGGTCGATGCCGATGCCGTTGTCCCGGACACGGATCACCCACTCTTTTTCTCCCGCTTCGGCGGAAATATCGACAACCGGGTTGTCCCGGACATTGAATTTGATCGCGTTGCCGATGAGATTTTGAAATAATTGCACCATTTGTGTCTCATCGCCTTCGATCACAGGCAGTTCGGAGCTGGTGACGGTCGCATTTCTGCTCTTGACGGTTTCGCCCAGGTTCATGAGCGCCCGCTCGAGGACGGCCCGCAGCTCCAGGGGCTGTCTGTTCAGCTTTCCTCCTCCCAGCCGGGCGTAGGCGAGGAGGTCATTGAGCAGGATCTGCATCTGCTTCGTTCCGTCCGTGACAAAACGGATATAGGCATCGGCCCGCTCGTCAAGGCTTCCCGCGTACCGCTGCTGGAGGAGCTTGACAAAGCTGGAGACGGTGCGCAGCGGCTCCTGCAGGTCATGGGAGACGATACTGGCAAACTGCTGCAGGTTGCGGTTGGACCGCTCCAGCTCTCCCATGAGGGAGTCGATTTCCCGGAGGTGCGCCTCCCTGGAAAGGTCCGCCGTTTTCCGGTCGGTGACATCCTCAAACACCACGGCAAAATATCCTTTCTCCGGGCTGAATACCGAAAAGGACAACCATCGCTGCAGTGCGGGCAGGTACTGCTCGGTCCGCAGTGTTTCTCCGGTCAGGGCGACCTTGCCGAATTCGCCGATGAAGTCGAAATCGACGTCCAGTATATCGTGGAAAACCTCGGAGACCTTCCTGCCGATGATCTCCTTTCCGGTCAAGCCGATCATCTTCTCGAAGGCAGCGTTCACTTCCAGGAAAACATGGTCGACCGGGCGGTTGTCCCCATCAAGGAGTACCTTGTTATAGGCAAAGCCGTTCAGCATGTTGCTGAACAGGGTGCGATATTTTTTCTCGCTTTCCTTCAGCTCCTTGAACAGGAATTCGTAAGGCTCCCTGAGCGCGGTTTCGATCAGGGCCTTGTAAATCAGGTAAAAGGAAACGAACTTGAAGAAGTGGCCGATGACGTTGGAGAGATCATAGACGCCGACATAAAAGGTAAAGGCGAGTTCGGAAAAGATGGTCAGGATGATCGCGGCGGCAAGAAGTTTGAAAATTCCCGGCTCAAAACGTGTTCTTTTCGCATGGAGGGTCAGCAACGCGCCGACGAGGATTGCGGCGATGACGTATTCGCTGTTTTTTTTGAACGGAGTCAGCCCCTCGCCCTCCACGTAGCAGACCGGAAAAAAACCGGCGTATATCGCCCAGAATATAAGCCCGGAAACCAGGGCGTACAGGGCCATGACCCGGTATGGCCTGAATTGCTTCGTGAAGAAGAACGGGGCGATGAGCAGGGAAATGCCTTCAATATAACGGGAAGCGATCCAGAGCTGGGTGGGACTGTTGGCATCGTCGGGATGAAACAGCAGCATCCCTCTGTAGATGCTGGTGTGAACCAGGTCGAGGAGGCCGACGAAGAGGTAGGCGATGCCCAGGAAGAGAAAATACCTGTTGTGCTGGATGCGCCTTGTATTCCATGCCACGACGAAAATGGCGAAGGCGATGACGATGCTGAAGAATTCCGCCAGGGTGTGAAAGAGGAGAAAATCGTACAGGGTGGTGAGATACAGCCCCGCCAGGACCAGGACAAGGCCGACAATGTTGCCCGCCTTCAGCGGAATATTATGGTTCATCCGGTTCGATGGCCACTGAAGACGGCAACAAAGGATGTTGCATCCCAGGAATCATTCTTTTTGTATAACAGAGCTTCCAAATGGGGTCAAGTCTTTGCTTGACTCTTCTCCAGCCAGGAAAATGGCCGGCCGACATGATTCGAGGGGCGGCTGTTCCGCCGCCGATCCCGGGTCGAAGTGGTTTTGCCGGATCGGTGAGGATCACCTCTGCCGTGGCGCCGGAAGTAATCTGTCAATGCACAGGGAGAAGAGGCAGAGCCATGTGCGGTTAAGAAAGAGATGGCCGCCGCTCCACCAACAACCTGGGGGGCACTCTGTTTTACACCGCGCTGTCCGGATGGTGCTTCGGGGAAATGACCGTGGTCGACGACAAATACTGCCTCTTCCGGCTCGGCGAACGGACGGCATGCTGCAGAGCCCGTCCGAGAAGGAAGTCGGCCGATGATGGGGATGACGGGGGTTGCCGCTGCCGAACTGCGGGATGCGCCTGCCCGCCGATGCTCCCGTTTTGCAGCACCGGCCCTCGGGGGCAGACAAAGGCCGCCGCCTGCCGCGATCGGCAGTGATCGTGGTCAGGCGGCGGCCGGAGAAGAGTCAAGCAAAGACTTGACCCCTACCGGAGGCCGGGGATCTGGTAGGTGTGGATGTAGTCGATAACGCGCAGGTCGTCGTCGGCCATCCTGGTGAAACCGGTGATGTCTTTGCCTGAGGTTTCTTCCCCTTCAAGGGGATAGTCCTCGCCGCCGAAGACGGTTTCGAAAATATCCTGCTCTGTTTCCACCCAGATTCCGGACGTGGCCTGATCCTCCACCAGCACCCTGACTTTGCCGTCATATACCGCCGGGGACCCGTTCCCGGGGGGAGTCACCACCTGTCCCCGTTGACGGTAGGTTGTTCCCCGTTCATATCCGTTCATATGCGCCCCGAAATCAAAATACACCGGGTTTTTGGAATAATCGACGGCGTCCTCCGCGGGTTCGCCGTCCTCGTCATACTCGCTGTAGCCGACGACCTTGTTGATCCCCAGGATCGAATTGAAATAAACAATCTTGTCGATGTTGAACTCCCCGGTCTTGTCCGCGGCCGCGGCCAGAAACGAAGCGCTGAACGGGAAATCGTCGCCCTCGCAGACATCTTCTTCCGCCAACTCCTTGATCCCGTACCACTCTTCGCAGATCTGTCCCTCAGGACACCCGTCTGCGATCACCAGGGTGACGCCGTCATCGTCCACATACGTAAAGTAGGTCTGGACATTGGCCGAATCCACCAGATGGCCGAGACCGAAATTCCTCACTTTGTCGACATCGATGGTCGGCCGCAGGGCGCTGGAGGGGCCGTCTTCCAGCTCGAGGTACTTCCACAGCGGGATGCCGCCGGACACCGACCGGTCGATGGGGGTTCGCTCCACCGCCGGGGTAATGAGGTGGCCGTCCTTCATCAGCTTGTTATACAGGGCCAGATTCTCCCGGGGGGAGTCAATGGCCTTGGTCACCGTCTCAAGCTCTTCGACCGGAATGATGTTTCCCTCCTGATCCACCGGGTTCCCTTCCTCATCGGTGAGAAATTCGTCGTACCCCCTGGTCATCAGCACCAGGCGGCCCGAGGCATCGATCCACATGCTCGCGGCCTTGTTGATCGAGGTAATCGCCTCATCAAATGCCGCGTCCAGAACCGCGTCCGGCGCCCGCCCCAAATTGAGCCGGCCGAAGGAAACCTCCTGAACCAGGTCCGTATAGTAAATGTCCTTGTAATAGGTTACCCCTTCCCAGGTTTCCCCGTTCGCGATAAAAATATCATGCGGTACTTCGCATTCGGTGCGCTCCCAGGTCGCGTCATAGGTCATGACGAGGGGAAGGAGGTTGTCGTTGACCCCGTCTCCGTTGTCATCGGTTTCGATCCCGGTCTTGGAAGAAATGTCCCCCCAGCGCCCGTAATCGGCCACCGGCTGCACGCACTGGCTCGGGTAGGGGGCCGGGTAGTAGATATCACCGGTCATGGGATTGATGATAAAATTGCCGGAGCCTTCCTCATCCTCTATGGTATACTTGGCAAAACCTTCGGTCAACTGCGGCTCACCGCCCACAGCAGGCACTTCCGTCCAGCCCTGTTGCAATACCTGACAAGGATCTCCATCAGGACATATGACAACCTCACCGTTTTCGTCAATCCAGTCTCCCACAACCATCTCCGGCTCGCCGTTCTCGTTAAAAGCCGGCACCTTTTTCATTTCATCGCCCAGGTACCGCAGGATGACATAGAGATCCCCGTACAGCTTTCCGGTTGTCGACTCGGCGCCGGGCTCTTCAATCGGCGTGCCTCCGCCTCCCCCTTCATCTTCCCCGCCGCCTTTAAAGTCTCCGCTGCCGCCCATGTACCCATTTCCTCCGGCAGCCGTTGAGGCGATCGCAAAGACGCACAGGAAAACAATCCAATATCTGGCAATGTGCATAATTACCCCCTTCTTCAAATTCAATTTCTCCAGGTGCCGGTTGGTTGAAAAGCCCAGCAGCCGGCGGTTCCGCTCTGCAGTTTCCTGCGTTGTCATTGCACCTATCCCCGGGGTCCTCCATTCCCGGGGAGTTATCCGCGCAAACAGCGGCCGGTTGCATCAACCGCTTTGCGGTTCATTCCCCCTGAACACGATGCAAATCATTCTTATTCCTGCATATTAACGGTCAATAACTCAATATTAACTGCTTCGTCTATGTATAAAGCAACTTTTGTGCCAGCGCCAACTCTCCATCAGGGTTATCATTTTTCTTTCGTATTTCAACTTGTTGCCCATGGACCCGGGAACGCCCTCAATCACTTCCTGTCCCCTCTTGCCGCAAAACGGTCCTGTTCCCTGGAATCGTTTCCGCTTTTTCGGAATTTTGAAGCACCTTGTGGCGGCCGCCGGGTGTTGGACCCCGGCTCATGAATACCGTACCGATGGATCAAGCGGAGGAGAATTGAGAATACAGAATGAAGGATACGTGGAGGTCGCAACGGGCGGGAGACTGACTATAGGGCTGGAATTCCCCTTCGCCCCTGTGGGGCACCTTCTCCCTTGGTGTGAAGGGTGTTCAAAGAAGTCGGCAGTTGGCAGCGCCCTGCCCCGCTGCGGGGACGAATGAGGAGAATAACATGTTTGCGCGGCCGGTTGTGCAGGGAAAAATTCGTAGGTCGGGGTGAGCTTGCGAACCCCGACGCAAAGCGGTGGGAATTGTTGGGGTTCGCAAGCTCACTCCAATCTACGAAACTGCGCCCTGTCTGCCTGATCTGTCGTTATGTTATTCATGAGTTGGCAGCTTGGGAACTGCATCCGCCCCTGCGGGGCATCAGCGAAGCTGCTTACTTCTCCTGTCCTCTGGCCTCTGTCATCTGACTTCCGGCATAGCCGACTGCCAACCGCTGCCTTTCGGCGCAGCCGGGGAGAGCGCGCGCGGCAGGGAGCTGAAAAAAAGGGGGGGCAGTCCGGACCTGTTTCCCGACTGTCCCCCGGAATCGCATTTCCTCCGGCGGCAGCTTATGCCCGGCCGGAAAGATATAGCTCCTTGGCGGAGGAGATTTGCTTATTTACCGCTGTTGCCCTTGCCGCCGCCGCTGTTGCCCTTGCCGCCGCTGTTGCTTTTGGATTTCCCCGATCCGCCGCCCTGGCTCCCGCCCTTGTCGGACTTGCCGGGGCCGCCGTCACTGCCGACCCCGCCGGCTTTGCTCCCGCCGCTGTTCCCCTTGCCCTGGCCGCCGGCATTCCCCTGGCCGCCGCCGCTCAGGCCGGCCGCGCCGCTTATGCCGCCGGCGTTTTTCGTTTTGTCGTCCTTGTTGACCCGGCCCAGGGCATAGCCGCCCTGCGCTTTCGCGGTATCCTTTACCCCTGCATTGAGGCCGAGACCGTGCCCCTGGGACCAGCCGGTGCGGGTGTTCCGCTCGGTGGCCTCCGCCACCTCGTCGCCGGCGGCTTCATCATCACTCCAACCGTACTTGTTCCGATACGCCTTGGTGTGGCCAAGGCCGAGTACGCTCGGATGCACGCCCAGTTCCCTGGCGATCTCGCCCCAGCCCATATCCGCATTGCGCATCGCCTCAATTTCACTGGTGATCACGCCGATCCTGGCCTCGATGACTTCGGCATAGGCCTCTTCGGCCTCGGCCAGTTGTTTGCGGGCATCCTCAATGGCCTGCTCATTCCCGGTTTCTTCCGCGTCCTTCAGCGCCGCTTCCGCCTCCTCGACGGCCGACAGGGCATCCAGGGTTTCCGCATCGGGCTCGGCCGCCACCGCTTCGGCTATGTTGGCCGCATGCTGGGCCTGGGCGGGGTTGGCAAAGGCCGGGGTGTACGCGGTGTCATCGGCCGTATCTCCGGCCTCCTCCGCCGCGGCATTGCTTCCCCCCATTCCGGCGGCAAAACCGATGCAGAGCACGGCGGTCAGGACAACCGGCCGCAAGAATGCTTTCCACTCCTTTTGTTCCTTCATATCAAGTCTCCTCCTGTTTGTTGACTACGCGGGGTGCAGAATATCATCAACCCTTCCGCCAGGACATGCTCCACGCCGGAAGCAGTCCGAACCGTTTCAGGCTCCCCGAACCAGCTGATGTCGATCCGCTTGCCGGCACGGTCGTTCAATCCGGCGCCGAACAGATACTGCAGCTCCCTTGCCATGCCTTCCGCCCGGCCACCATCGCCGGCCAGGAATACCACCAGATTCAGCACATCGCCCGAAGCCTCCGCAAAAGCCCCGGCCAAAAAATCGACCTCCCGGCGCCGGGCCTCCGAGTCCGTCCCCAGCAGCAGGTCCTGATTGCCGATGACCAGGCGGTGGCCGATCCTGTAGCCGCGGTAGGTGAAGTCCCCCAGGGCGTTGAGGTGCGCGACGGCGCGGTAGGCCCATTTGCCGGTTCTGTTCAGCCGCAGGTACTCCTTCCAGGCCGCGGCCTCCAGATCCCTTTCCCCCAGGACCCGGCCGGCCAGGGCCCGGTTGTAGAGCGCGGTCTCCTCATCCGGCACCAGGGCCAGCACCCGGCTGTATTCTTCCAGGGCCGCGGCCGCATCCCCGCTTTCCAGCAGATTATGGCCAAGGTATAACCGGGCCGGCACATACTCCGGATGCCGGTTGACCGTCAAGCGGTAGATCTCCCGCTCCTGTTCCTTGTCGCCCTGTTTGCCCAGGGCAACGGCTTCCCACAGGGCATGTTCGGGATCATCCGTGGCCAGGCGGGCCGCCCGCAGAAATTCCGCCGCCGCTTTCCATTGCCCGGCGGCAAGCAGGCCCCTGCCGATGAGATAATCCGCTTCGGGGCTCTGAACCGGCCCGGTCAGGAGGCTCCCGGCGGGCCCCGCTCCCGGACCTTCGTCGTTGCGGGAACCGCCGACGGTCATGCCCAGCCAGAAGGCGAGCATCACGGCGCTGCACAGAACAGCGGCCCGCAATGGCTGCAGGGGAAAGGCGGCGGCCAGGAGGTCCCCGATCCTCCGCCCCAGGGATTTCGGCGGCGCTTCAACCGCCGTCATTATCCGCTCGGCCAGATCGGCCGGCGGCTCGCGCTCCGGCAGCCGGCGCAGCATGTCCCGCAGATGCTTTTCGTCCATGGTCTTTCCGTTCCTCATTTATCCTCCGCCAACAGGGACTGCAAAAGCTGGAGGCCCCGCGCCGTCCTCATTTTCACGGCGCTTTCGCTGATGGCGAAGATCCCGGCCACTTCCTTGACGGAGAGCTCGTGATGAAAGCGCAGCATCAGGATCTCCCTGGTTTCGTTGCCCAGCAAATCCAGTCCCCGTTGCAGCCGTTCAAGCTCTTCCCGATGTTCCAGCATCCTTTCCTGCCCGGAGCACCTTTCCGCCCTTTCCGGCGTATTGTCGATCAGCTCCTGCCGATGGGCGTTCCGCCGCTTGCAGTTCCTGCTCCAGTCGTTGGCCCGGTTGACCGCCAGGGTGTACAGCCAGGGAAAGAACGCGCGGCCGGGCTCAAAACCATCGAGTTTTTCGAAGGCCCGCAGAAAAACATCCTGGGTCAGATCGGCGGCATCCTGCCCGGAGCGGCTGTACCTGAACATGAGGTTGTAGATCTGCCTCTGGTACCGGTGGATGAGATGCCTGTATTCATGCTTGCGCCCATCCAGGACCAGGCTGATAATTTCTTCGTCCGATTTCTCCATCAATCAGGGGTGATGGATGACCATTACCCGATCCTTTTCCGGCTTATGTTTTCTATGGGGATATACGACGGCAAAAATGAAGGGTCACAATTTATTTGACAGCGATCCCGATTTCGACCAACGGGAGTTGGAAGTCGGCAGCATGCCAGAAGACAGACAGAAGCCAGAGGACGGATGACAGAAGGAGTTTGCAGCTTCGCTGTGAAGGTGCGTGGTTCGCAGCAGCGGATATCCGGCGCAGCTGCAAGCTCCAAACTTCAAACCGTATACCTTGAACCGTAAACCCCATACCGTTGGCCTCCGGCGCAGCCGGGAAACTCAAAACTGCCGCCTGCCTACTGACTACTGCCTTCTGCCATTCTTCCCCTCACCCGGTGAGGAAAAAGCGCACCGATTCATCCGCCCGCAGCTTCTTGCCGCCGACGGTGAACTCCTCAGGCACTCCAAACCAGCTGATGCCGATGCGGCCGCCGCGAAGGTCGGGAAAGTGTTCCTCAAGGTATTTTTTAATGCTGATTGCCCGCTCACGGGCCAGCTTTTCGTTGTTTTTCAGGTGGACGACGACCTGCAGGGTCCCCTTGCCCATATTGACCGCCGTTGCCCCGGCCAGCTTGAGCGATGGCATGGTCGCCCCATCCAGCTTGGCGGAAAAGGGCTCAAAGCGGACTTCCGTCAGGGTGATAGTCCTGGCTCCCAGGGTGTGGTTGCGGTAGGAGAAATCGGACAGCATGTTCAGGTGATCGGCCGCCCGCCGCGCCAGCGAGCCCGCCGGATAGAGGTCGAGATACTCCTTCCAGGCCAACCGCTCCTCGGGGGCGCGTCCCAGGGTTTTGAGGATCAGGGCCCGGTTGTAGAGGGCGGCCGGACTTTCCGGCCACAGCTCCAGGGCCTGGCGGTAGGAGTCCAGGGACTCCTCGTACTGCTTGTTCTTCAGAAGCGCATGGCCCCGGTAAATGAGGGCCTGCAGGTGTTTCGGATCGATCTCCAGTGCCCTGGAATACAACCGCAGCTCCTCTTCCCGCCAGCCGTTTTCCCCATAGGCAAGCCCAAGCCAGAAGAAATAGTCGGCCTTGCCGGGGTCCAGGGCCACCGCTTTTTCCAGGTACCCCACCGCCTCCTCGGCTTTCCCGCCGGCAAGAAGGAAGCGTCCCAGGTAATAATTAGATTCCGGGCTGTTGGGATTGTCCTGCACCGCCTGGCGAAATGCCTCCTCGCCGCGCTCAAAATTGTCGGTCTGGAGGTAATGATCGCCGAGGACACGGTACTGGATGGACTTGCCGACCTTGACCGCCTGCACGCCTATGTTTTCCGCCTGGGCGCAACCGGTCAGGCAGAGCAGGACAATGAAATACATGAACTTTCGCATGGGATTCATCAATTATCCAGCCCAGGCTGCGCCTGGGAGTTAGCAGTTAGCAGTTGGCAGTCTGGAGCGAGCTGAAAGCTCCAAGCTGGAAACCTCGAACCTTATACCGCGAACCTCGTACCGTTCGCGCCGGCGAACCCCGGCGACAGCCCGGATTCCCCTCATCCGCCCCTGTGGGGCACCTTCTCCCCTAGGAGAAGGGTGTTTATAAATATCACCTCTCCAGAGGGAGAGGGTGGCCGAAGGCCGGGTGAGGGGGTTCTTCAAATTAACAGCGAAGCTGCAAACTCCTTCTGTCCTCTGGCCCCTGTCCTCTGGCTTCTGGTATGGCCGGGTACCCGATTTGGTACAGTATATGATAAAAAGGAATAATGCAAAAAATCGTTCCGCTCCAGGGCCCAGGACCCCATCCAGGAATATGCTGACAAAATTTCCTTTTCAGGGTAAACTGTAAAATTCTTCAGCTTTCCCGCCCTTTCCCGGACTTACCCGCGATGTCGGAGAGCGGGGAGCTGCCGGTCCACCTGCCGGCACGACAACAAATCGTTAGCAAAGAAGGCCATATTTTGAGCAGCACACTTCACAAGGAAATCCTGCGGCGGCGGACATTCGGCATTATCAGCCACCCGGACGCCGGCAAGACAACGCTGACCGAAAAACTGCTCCTGTTCGGCGGCGCCATCCAGATGGCCGGGGCGGTGAAATCCCGGAAAACCAGCCGCCACGCGCTCAGCGACTGGATGGCCGTTGAACGGGAGCGCGGCATCTCGGTCACTTCCTCGGTGATGAAATTCAACTACCGCGGCTACGAGATCAATCTGCTCGACACCCCGGGACACCAGGATTTTTCCGAGGACACCTACCGGGTCCTCACCGCGGTTGACAGCGCCCTGATGGTCATCGACTGCGCCAAGGGCGTGGAGGAGCAGACCATGAAGCTGATGGAGGTATGCCGCATGCGCAATACCCCCATCATCACCTTCATCAACAAGCTGGATCGCGAGGGCCTCGATCCCCTCGACATCCTGGCCGATATCGAGGACAGGCTGCAGATCGAGTGCGCCCCCCTCTCCTGGCCCATCGGCATGGGCAAGAGCTTCAAGGGCGTCTACAACATGTACCGGCGGCAGCTGCACCTCTTCACCCCCGGCGGCGGCAGGCAGGAAGGAATCCTGGTCAGGGACATCCATGACCCGCTCATCGACGAACAGCTCGGCCGCCAGGCCCAGACCCTGCGCGACGACCTCGCCCTGCTGGAGGGGGCCGCCAACCCCTTTGACCACCGCCAGTACCTGACGGCCGGGCAGACCCCCGTCTTTTTCGGCAGCGCGGTCAACAATTTCGGCGTCCGGGAACTGCTGGACGCCTTCGTGGAACTGGCGCCCCCGCCCGGCCCCCGTTCGACCGTCAACCGGGTGGTCGACCCCGAGGAGCACTCCTTTTCCGGTTTTGCCTTCAAGATCCAGGCCAACATGAACCCCGCCCACCGTGACCGGATCGCCTTCTTCCGGATATGTTCGGGCAAATTCACCCGCGGCATGAAAATCCTCCACCACCGCCTGGGCAAGGAACTGACCCTG
>JALHJD010000313.1 GCA_022837185.1 Desulfobacteraceae bacterium | reverse complement strand
GCTGGTCAGCGGGATCAGGAAGATCCGGATTGCCGAATTTGTGCAGACCGAACCCTATCTCCGCGCCAGGGTCGAAGAGGTTCCCATGGAGATCCAGGAGGACCAGAAGATCGACGCGCTGATCCTCAACATCCGCACCCAGTTCGGCAAGCTGGTCAAGCTGACTCAGCTGCCTCCGGAAATGGCCGCCACCATCAATTCCCTGTCCAATCATTTTCACGCCGCCTACATGGTTGTTTCCCAGCTCAATCTCAAGGTGGATGAAGAGCAGGAAATGCTCGAAATCAGGGACCTGGAGACCCTGCTGCACAAGACCGCCAGGGAACTGAACAAGCGGGTGGAAACGGCCCAGATCAGTCAGAAGCTGCAGGAGTCCTTTAAAAAGGACATGGACGAAAAACAGCGGGAGTTTTTTCTGCGCCAGCAGTTGAACGCCATCAGGAAGGAACTGGGCGAGGGCGAAGACGACAAGGTGGAGATCAACGAACTGCGCAAGCGGGTGGAGGAAACCGGACTGAGTCCCGAAGCCCGGCTGGCGGTCGACAAGGAGCTGACCCGGCTTGACCGTATTCCGCCGTCGTCGCCGGAATACACGGTTTCAAGGAACTATATCGACTGGATCCTTGACCTGCCGTGGACCGTGTCGAGCAAGGACACGCTGGATCTGGACAAGGCCCAGGAGGACCTGGACCGGGATCATTACGGGCTGAAAAAAATCAAGAAACGGATCATTGAGTTCCTCGCCGTCCGCAAATTGAAGGATGACGTCCATGGGCCCATCCTCTGTTTCGTGGGGCCGCCCGGAGTGGGGAAGACATCCCTCGGGCAGTCCATTGCCCGGACAATGAACCGCAAATTCGTCCGGATCGCCCTGGGCGGCGTTCGGGACGAGGCCGAAATAAGGGGCCACAGGCGGACCTACATCGGGGCGCTGCCCGGCCGGATCATCCATAGCCTGAAAAAAGCCGCCACCAACAACCCGGTTTTCCTGCTCGACGAGATCGACAAGCTGGGCAGCGATTTCCGCGGCGATCCATCATCGGCCCTCCTGGAAGTGCTGGATCCGGAGCAGAACTCCACCTTTACCGATCATTATATCGATATCGAATTCGACCTCTCCAGGGTCATGTTCATCGCCACCGCCAATGTTCTCGACACCATCCCCGGGCCCCTGCGCGACAGGATGGAGATCGTTGAGCTGTCCGGCTATACGGAGCACGAAAAGGTGGCCATAGCCATGAATCATCTCATCGGCAAGCAACTGGAGGCGCATGCCCTCAGCAGTGATGACCTGGAAATAGGCGAGGAGGCCATCCGCCACCTGATCCGTTCCTATACCCGGGAGGCCGGGGTTCGGAACCTGGAGAGGGAAATAGCCGCCATATGCAGGGGGGTGGCCAGCAAGATCGCCCGCGGACGCAATGAAAAAGTCGTGGTCACCGCCGAGAACCTGTATGAATTCCTCGGTCCGGTCCGTTTTTTTTCCGAAGTCAAGGCCCGCACCTGGGGGCCGGGCCTGGCGACCGGATTGGCCTGGACCCCGGTGGGCGGGGAGATCCTCTTCATCGAGACCTCGATGATGAAAGGGAAGGGCGGCCTGACCCTGACCGGCAAGCTGGGAGACGTGATGAAGGAATCGGCGACGGCCGCCCTGACCTATATCCGTTCCCATGCCGGCGACTTGGACATCGACGACAACCTGTTCGCCAATATCGACCTCCATGTCCATGTCCCCGAGGGGGCGATCCCCAAGGACGGCCCGTCGGCCGGAGTGGCGATGGTCTGCTCCCTTGTTTCCGTCATCACCGGGAAAACCATACGTCCGGACGTGGCCATGACCGGCGAGATTACCCTCCGCGGCGACGTCCTGCCGGTCGGCGGCATAGGCGAAAAGGTCCTGGCGGCCCTGCGGGCCGATATCCGGGAAATCATCCTGCCGGTGCTGAATGAGAAGGACATCCTGGAAATTCAGGAAGATGTCCGGCAGGGGGTGATCTTTCATTACGCGCATACCATCAGTGACGTTCTGCGGACGGCACTGGCGCAGAAGGCGGGCGAGTGATGCTGGGCTGGTTCAGGAAACGGCGGAAAAAGGAGGAGCAGGAGGAGACTCCCTTCCGGGAAGGGCAACAGGAAGAAGTTTCCGACAGCACCGCCCCCCCGCCGACGGATACCGGCCGGGTGATGGAGGAGCCGGCCCTGGCAGCCCCGGCGCGCAGCGAAGAGGATGCAGTCGAAACCGGAGAAATCCCGGCCGCGGCTGAGCAGCCCGGAACAGCCGTGCAGCCTCCGGGGGCGGTCAGAACTCCTCCTCGGGAACCGGAGCGGAAGAAGGAGGAGACCTCCCTGTTCAGCCGGTTGCAGAAACGGTTGAGCAAGACAAGAAAGTCCCTGGTGTATCGCCTTGATTCCCTTTTTCTCGGCAAAAAGGAAATCGATCAGGGCCTGTTTGACGAACTGGAGGAAATCCTCATCACCGCGGACCTGGGCGTGGCGACCACCCATGAGCTGCTGGACGACGTGAAAAAGGAGGTCAGACGCCGGGAGCTGAAGGATCCGCAGGCCCTGAAGGCGGTTCTCAAGGAGCAGATACTCGCCTATCTTCTCGAGTCGGATAAGCCGGGAGAGCTGGTCATGCCCGAATCGGGGCCCTTCGTGATCATGGTGGTCGGCGTCAACGGTGTGGGCAAGACGACCAGCATCGGAAAAATGGCCGCCAAGTTCGCCCGCTCGGGC
>JALHJD010000312.1 GCA_022837185.1 Desulfobacteraceae bacterium | reverse complement strand
TCACCTCGATCTTCTCCTGTGCGGTGCGGGAAAAGGACAAAAATTATGATATTAATGGACAAGTTTTTGAAATGTACGCGTAGGGGCTGTTTGTGTCAAGGCAAAAGTCATAGATTTGAGTTGCCAACAGGAGTGAATTGATTTATGTATCAGGTCGGCGATAACTGAACATAATTTCTTGATATTCCTTTTGTTGTCAGACTGGAGAGGATTGATCTGCCCTGATCGTGACGAAAGGCTCAAAAACGCCTCTATGAATCATATCTTTGGTCCCGTCAATTCCAGACGGCTCGGACGGTCGCTGGGAATTGACCTCCTGCCCAGAAAAATATGCAATTTTGACTGTATATACTGCGAAGTCGGCCCCACCACGAATTTGACCTGCGAGCGCCGGGAATATGTCCCCACCGGGGAAATCATCGCCGAGATTGAGGAGTTCTGCTCCGATCCGGCGCGAATGGAATCAGTCGACGTGGTAACGGTCACCGCCAGCGGGGAGCCGACGCTGCACTCAGGGCTCGGCCGTATCCTGCGGTTTCTGAAGGAACGGACGGGCAAGCCGGTGGCGGTGCTCACCAACGGAACCAACCTGTCGCGACGGGATGTGGCCGCGGACCTGAGCGTTGCCGACGTGGTCATCCCTTCCCTGGATGCCGTACTGCCCGAAAGCTTCAGGAAGCTGAACAGGCCCGCCCGATGCGTCGACCTCGGGGAAATGATTGAAGGGCTGGTCGGCTTTTCCCATGCATTCACCGGGGAGCTCTGGCTGGAAGTCCTCATCGTCAAAGGCATCAATGACAGCGGGGAAAACATAGAGGCGCTCATCAAGGTCATCCGGCGCATGAAGCTGTCCCGGGTTCAGTTGAACACGGTTGCCCGGCCGCCGCTGGAGAAATTCGCCCGCCCGGTCAGCCGGGAGGCGCTGGAGGAGACCGCCGCCCGCATCGCCTCTGAAACGGCGGTTCCCCGGGTTGACATCATCGCCCACGGCATCAGCACCTTTGCCCGAACGGCGGAGGAAGGCAGAACCAAAATCAAGTTCGACTACCTGAAGCAGGAAGAACTGATTGGAGATATTGAACAGATGCTGCAAAGACGGCCCTGCACGGCCGAGGACATGAGCAGGACCCTGGCCCTGAGCGGTCCGGAAGAGGTTGAGCGGCTGCTTGAACCGCTGGTGAAGTCGGGAACGATAAAGAAACGACTCCACGAGGACAGGATCTATTATCTGTACGGCGGCAATCAGGAATAGCGGCTCGAAAAAGTTGAAGTTGAAGAGGAAAGTGAAACCATGACCGAAGAAAAACAAGGGGCTGCCGAGGCAGCCGAACACAGTAAAGAAGATCAGAAGGTGACCACGGGCGCCTGGTGGAAAAGTGCTTTCGGGATTTTTCCCAAGAAAAAGCAGCCGGCGGGGTCCACTGGAGAGAAGGCGGAGTCAGCAGGCGGAGGGACGGCCGCGGGAGAGGGCACCGGCAAGGAATCCCCGGGCAGGGGAGTGGCGGCTGAGAAAAGGGAACCGGAGACGGAAAAGAAGGCGGACAGAGCGGCTGAAGGGGGTGAGCCCGCGCGAAAGGCTCCGGCCCGAAGGCCCAGGAGACACAAACGCGGGCGTCAGCGAAACGCCGCCCCCAGCGAGGAGCAGGCCCAGCCGGACCAGGAGGCGGAAAAAAAATCGGACCAGGTGGTCACCAAACTGCTCATCAATGCCGAAGAGCCTGAGGAGTGCCGCATAGCGCTCATCGAGAACGGCCGGCTTGAATCCTTTCATGTCACCAGTGTGGTGCACGAGCGAACCAAGAACAACATCTACAAGGGCATCATTGTCTCTATTGAACCCAACCTGCAGGCGGCTTTTGTCGACATGGGGACGGAGCGCAACGGCTTTCTGCCGTTTGACGAGATACATCCCGAATATTACCGTGAGGACGTGGATGAAAGGAGCGCAAAGCTCATCGCCGAGCAGCAGTGGAAGAAGCTGAAGATTGAAAACGTGGTCAGAAAGGGGCAGGAAGTGCTCGTGCAGGTGGTCAAGGAGGTAACCGGCAGCAAGGGCGCCAACATAACGACCTACCTGTCCATCCCCGGCCGCTATCTGGTGCTCATGCCGGGCAGCGACAGCGCCGGGATATCACGCAAGATCGCCGGGGAGGAAAAGCGTTTCGAGCTCCGCGATATGATGAACAAAATGTCCATCCCCGAAGGGATCGGGTATATCATCCGCACGGCAAGCATTGAAATAACCAAGGCCTCGCTGCAGAAAGACCTGCGCTACCTCCTGCGCCTGTGGGAGGAAATCAAGAAAAAGGGGCAGGAAGTGAAAGCGCCCGCCTTGCTGTATGAGGATCAGGACATTGTCGTCCGCTTTCTCCGGGACCATTTTGTGCCGGAAATCGAGGAGATCCTGGTGGACACGGAAGAGTCCTACGAACAGGTGCAGCAGTTCGTCAACCTTCTGCCCCCGACCCAGCGCAAGGTGAAAATCAGGCTGCACCGGGGCGCCCGGCCGATATTCAATCTGTATAACATCGAGGAGCAGATTGAGTCGATCTACAAGCCCCAGGTACAGCTCCCTTCCGGGGGCTCCATAGTCATCAGCCCCACCGAGGCGCTGGTGGCCATTGACGTCAATTCCGGCCGCACTTCCAAGGACAGCAATTTCGAAGAGTCGATCTTCCTGGCGAACATGGAGGCGGCCTCCGAGCTTGCCCGGCAGCTCCGGCTTCGCGACCTGGGCGGCCTG
>JALHJD010000021.1 GCA_022837185.1 Desulfobacteraceae bacterium | reverse complement strand
CTAATATATATATAGTGGTCTTTGCCCAGGGAAGAAACTGCCGGACGGGTGGTATGTGATCCTTGTTTCCGTATATCTTTTTTAAAATTGTTCATTAATTACATAATGATAGATCTAAGGATGTAGGTTGGGGTGAGTTGGCGAACCCCAACAATTGCCTGGTGGGTTACGTTGGGCTTCGCAAGCTCAGCCCAACCTACGCGGCTGGGTTTCGCCGGGAATCCCTCATCCGCCCCTGCGGGGCATCTTCTCCCAATGGGAGAAGGGTGTTGAAAAGTTGGCAGTCGTCAGTCCTCAGCCGGCAGTTGAACATTTGACCGGGGAAGCCGGTGCATTTGCTTGCGCGAACAGGGTTGGGGTGAGTTCGTGAACCTCAACAATTCCCTGTACCTTTTCGCTGGGGTTCGTTGGGCTCACCCCAGCCTACGGCGACTCCATAACTGCCGACCGATAAGCCGACAGGCTTCAAACTTCAGACTGCCGACTGCCAACTGCCGACTGCCAACTTTCCGGGCGCAGCCGGGGGCTCTGTCATCTGTCTTCTGATATGCTGCCGACTCGGCCGATGATGGGGATTTTCCCAAAGTTGGGTTGGGTATTTTACCATTGTGAAGGATTGAGAAAAGCCGGAATTGACTTCGGAGCGGGATTTGGCGGCGCAATGGTATGGGAGGAGGCTCAATCGGGGGAGGATCAGCCGAAAACCAAAAAATATCCCCGTGCCGGGGACCTGAGATTTCTCCCTGCGGTCGAAATGACGGAAGGGCGGTCGAATTTCACAGAAGGGCGCCGAATCAATCGGTGTGAGCCCTTACAATTCCTGGGCCGAAGATGAATGGTAATCTGAAAAAATAATGTTTCAGTGTCAAATTAAATGTGCAATGTCAATGTAGGGATTAATTAGCCAAATGCCCACTGTCGAGGTTGTGCCGAGAGCCCTGATTTTTTCAAATTCGTCGTGTTTATTTGAACGATTCCAGTCATATATGACTTAAGAACTCTTGCCTGCAATTCAGGTTTGGTTTTTGCAAGGTATTAGTGAGAATTATTATTCTTATGCCTTTTCGTCAGTATGTTCTACTACCATAACGTGGCACATTTCTTCATGGAAAAATAATGAAGATCAGGTATGATTATATGAAATTCAATTGCATTGTATGAAGGTTTGCTGCTGAGGGAATGAATGAAAAAGCATATTCTTGTGATAGACGATGAACGGCTGATGTGCTATGGCCTGAAGAAGGCGCTGAGCCAGGAGCTGGTCCACGTTGATACCGCATCCTCAGCCAGCGAGGCGATTCTGGCCCTCAGTTCGTGCAACTACGATGTGTGCCTGCTCGACATCCGTCTGCCGGACGACAGCGGCTTCAAGATGATGGAAGTGATCCGGGATTTCTGCCCCAAAATCAAGATTATCCTCATGACCACCAGCGACATCGTCCCGGACGAGGTGATGAACGAAAACATCCGCAAGGCCAAGACCAACGGGGCCTGCAATTTTTTATGCAAGCCCTTCGACCTCAAGCAGCTCCGGGAGGTCATTGCCGGGGCCCTTATGGAAAGCGGGGGCAAGGAGGCCGCCGATAAATTTGAACAGGTTTTTGCCGTTCGGACCAGGCGGCGGGAGACACGCAAGGAATTCCCGAGGCGGATCAATTTCTATATGAGCGTGATCAACGGGGGAGAAGTGAAGCGCCGGGTTTTTCCGGCGGAAACCGTTGACATCAGCGAGGACGGGGTCGGTCTGATAACCCCGTGCCCCCTGAAGCCGACCCAGGTGATCAGCTTTGACGAAACCCTGGAACGACGGTCGGGGGTGGTGGTGTGGAGCAATCTGCTCGATGACCATCGCTGCCGGGCGGGAATCCGGTTTGCCTAAGGGGGCTACCGGGAAAGTTGGCAGTTGGCAGTCGGCAGTTGGCAGTTTGGAGTTTGAAGCCTGGCGGCTTGTCGGTGCAGATGAATGGTATGAAGATTGGGGTGAACCCGTGAACCCCAACAATTCCGAACTGTTACGTTGGGCTTCGCGGGCTCAGCCCAACCTACGAAACTGCAGGGGAAGTTGGCAGTCATCAGGCGGCAGTTGGCAGTCGGCAGCTTGAAGTTTGAAGCCTGGCGGCTTATCCGGTTTGAATAGCCCCTCACCCGGCCGCTGGCCACCCTCCCGGAGTCTCACTGCGTTCGCTTACCTCCTCTGGAGAGGGGATTAAAAAACCTCCTTCTCCTGGGGGAGAAGGTGCCCCGGAGGGGCGGATGAGGGGAGTGCTGAATGTGGTTGGGGTGAGCCCCGTGAAACCACTATTCTGTTAGATGATCGCCGCAGCAGGGCGGGAATCCGGTTTGCCTGAGGCGGCTACAGGATATTGTATTTCTTCACCTGGTAGCGCAGGGTGTCGTAGGTGATGCCCAGGAGCTTTGCCGCCTTGGTCTGGTTGTTGTCCGCCAGCTCCATGGCCTGGCGGATCAGGTCCTTTTCCACCTCTTCCAGCGACAGCCCGGTCTCTGGCAGGACGATGAAGTGGGAGTTGCGCCGTTCCTTGGCTGGCCTGCCCGTCATCTCCACCGGCAGGTAATCGCAGCCCAGCGTTTCCATGTTTTCCAGGACCACGCACCGCTCCAGGATATTGCGCAATTCCCGGACATTGCCCGGCCAGTCATAGTTGCACAGGGCTTTTTCCACGTCCTTTGACAGCGCCTTGACGTTCTTCTTGAAGTACTTGGCCGCAAACAGGGTGATAAAATGGCGGGCCAGCAGGGGGATGTCTTCCTTCCTCTCCCGCAGGGGGGGGATTTCCAGGTGGAAGGTGCTGAGGCGGAAAAAGAGGTCCTCACGGAACTCCCTGGCCGCCACCGCGGCATGGAGGTCCTTGTTGGTGGTGGCGATGACGGTCACGTCCAGCGGGATGTCCACCTTGCCTCCCAGGCGGCGCACCTTTCGTTCTTCGAGGACGCGCAGCAGCTTGCTCTGGAGGTCGATGCGCATGTCGCCGATCTCGTCGAGCAGGATGGTCCCGCCGTTGGCCAGTTCGAACATGCCCTTCTTGTCCGTCTTGGCGTCGGTGAAGGAATACTTGGTATGGCCGAACAGCTCGCTTTCGATCAGGTTGTCCGGCAGGGCGGTGCAGTTGACCGTGATAAACGGGACATAGGGGTTTTCAACCGGGCGGCTGAAGTGCCGCATGTTGTGGATGTAGCGCGCCAGCACCTCCTTGCCGGTCCCCGATTCGCCGGTGATGAGAATGGAATTGGCCCCGGCCTCGGCCAGCTTTTCGGCCTTGTCCATCAGACTCTTGGTTGCCGGCGATTCGCCCACCATCTCCTGTTCGGCGCAGGATGCCTCGGTCTTGCGGAGGTATTCAACCTCCTCGCGCAGTTTTGATTTTTCCAGGATGGAGTTGATGACGATCTTCACCTCGTCCACGTTAAAGGGCTTGGTCAGATAGTCGGCGGCGCCGAACTTCATGGCCTTGATCGCCGATTCGGCGGTGTCGTCCGCGGTCAGCATCACCACCGGCGAGCCGAATTTTTCGTTCTTGAGCTCCTGGAGGACATCGAGGCCGTTGATGTTGTCGTCGAGGTGAATGTCGAGCAGGACCAGGTCAGGCTGCCACTCGGCGATCTTCGGGACGATCCCCTTGGCGCTGCTGTGCACCTGGGTTTCGTACCCCTCTTTCTGCAGCGACCTGGAAAGCATGGAGACGATCAGCTTGTCGTCATCCAGTAGAAAGATTCTGCCCCTGTGCTTCATTGTTTCCTCCCCTCGTTCCTGGCTGGATCGGCAGGGTGATGGTAAAGGTCACCCCTGCCCCCTTCGGGTTGTTCGCCGCCGTGATGGCACCCCCCTCGTGCTGCTCGATCAGCCGTTTGCAGATGGCCAGCCCCAGGCCGGTGCCATGGGGCTTGGTGGTGAAAAACGGTTTGAATATCCTGTCCAGCGCTTCCGGGTCAATGCCCGGACCGTTATCGGCAATGGCGATCCTGACGGTATCGTCCGGTAATCTCCGGGTCCGGATGGTTATTGTACCCTCTCTGTCAATGGCGTCCACGGAATTCAGTATCAGGTTGAGAAATACCTGCTGCAACTGGGCGGGATCGGCGGTGATGTCCGGCATGTCCTGGTCGAAATCCAGGGTGAAGGCGATTTCCTTTTTCCGCTCATCGGTGTCCTTGCCCGTCCTTTTCAGGGAATAGCGGGCAGTGGTGATGGTGTCCTCGAGGATGCGGTGGACATCGGTGGCAACGAACTCCGGCCGGGGAGGCCGGGCATAATTGAGCAGGCTTTTGAGCAGGGCGTTGATCCGGTCGATTTCATGGATGATTTGCAGGAAAATGTCCCTGTCCTCCCCTTCCAGCCCCAGTTCCTGGGTCATCACTTCGATGGAGACCTTCATCCCGGCCAGGGGATTCTTG
Source organism: Desulfobacteraceae bacterium (assembly GCA_022837185.1). Lineage (GTDB taxonomy): Bacteria > Desulfobacterota > Desulfobulbia > Desulfobulbales > Desulfobulbaceae > UBA10518. Next base: position 16,162 of record JALHJD010000021.1, on the reverse strand, counting down.
ATTTCATGGGCCAGGCCGGCGGCCAGCTCCCCGACCACGGCCAGCCGTTCGGTTTCCTGGAGCTTGTTGTACTGCTCCTGCAGGGAAACGGCCATTTCGTTGAAGGAGGAGGCCAGTTCGCCGAATTCGTCCTTGAGCTCTTCACCGATCCGGTACTGCAGCATTCCCGATTTGATTTTCCGGGTGGCGGCGGTCAGCACCGAAAGGGAACGGGTGACGCCCCGGATGAAAAAGTAGGAGACCACAACCAGAATAAGCGGTCCGGCGGTCACCAGCAGAATGATGATGTTCCTGGTGGAAGAGATAATGTCCTGGGTCAGGGTGGCCTGCTCGGCAACCGTTTTGCTGGAGGCGACGATGATGTTGTTGAGCTGGTCGGCCAGGGTGTCGCCGCGGTTGAATGTTTCATTGAGTTCCTGCCGCTCACGCTCCTGGTCCGCCTTGAGAGTATAGGCCCGGCTCAGGCCCTTCAGGTAGGTTTCGGTCTCCTCCCGCAGACTGTTGATGCGTTCGGTCATGGAAGGGGCATGGTGACAGTCCGTACACCGGCTCAGTTCCTGTTCCATTTCCCGTACATGCTCCATGAAGACCGTGATGTCTATGGCATGGGGGCTGTCCTTGAGGAGCAGGTCGGTCTGGACTGTTTCCAGCCGGCTCAGCAGGTTTTTTTTCTGAAATTCCATCTGCTGCAGAACGATGATATTCTGCAGCATGCCGATGGTGCGCTGAAACGTGTTCGTCAGGTACAGTCCGCCCACCGTGAAGCAAACGATGACGGCAAGCAGGCCGATGAACACTTTTTTCTTCATAAAATGATCAACCGTTCATGCCGATGCAGGCGGTTTTACAAGTTGCCGTTGCCGTTGTCGGAGCCGATGTCCAGCCCGATTCCTTCCGCGTAGGTGAACACCGGATCGTAGTCTTTTTCCGTTGTTTCGATGAATTTTGTTACCCCAAGGGTGTCCAGGGCGCTCCGGCCTTCCCTGTTCTGATGCATGGCCAGCAGGACCTCCCGCAGTTTCATTCTGAGTGTTTCCCCCACATCCCGGCAGACCAGCAGGCCGTTTTCCGGAACCGGGGGGGAGGTGGCGAGGATTTCCAGTTCGTTGGTGATCCGCTCGTCGGTCTCCGCAAGGGCGGCAAAAACGGTATTCTTGGCCGCGCCGATGTCGGCCTTGCCGTTGAGCACGTCCATGATGGCGTCTTCGTGCGTGCCGGTATAATACACTTCGCCGAGCCAGGCTTCCGGGGCGTCGATGCCGTGTTCCTTGAAGTAGTGCAGGGGCAGAAGCCAGCCTGCCGTCGTCGCCCTGTCCACGAAAGCGAATGTTCTGCCGCGCATGTCCTGCACCGAGCGGATGGAGCTGTCCTGCCTGGTAAACAGTAGGCCGTGATAGGTCGAGGTGCCGTCGGGATACTGCGGTCTGGCCAGGGGCTGGGCGCCTGTTCTCCTGATGGCCGCGGCTGCGGTGAAACTGCCCAGGAACGCGGCGTCCAGTTCGCCCGTATTAATGCTGGCGAGAGCGTTCCCGTATCCCGCCATGACGCGCAGCTCGACCCGCAGTCCCATTTTCCGAGAAAGATACAGGGCAAGGGGCTCATACCGCTCCTTCTGCCGGAAAATATTGTGTTCCGGCACTATGCCGATGATGAATTCTTTTTTCGCGCCGGGCTCCGGTTCGTTCATCTCCGACCGCTCCCGGTCCCGGCAACCATGGAGAGCCAGAGCGAGGAGCAACGCGCAGAGAAGAATTCCGGTTTGCCGCCATATGGTATTGAATTTGATCATCCCCATCGCTATACCACAGGTTAAGAAAAAGAGCCAATTTCAAACGAAGTCATGCATGAGTCATCAGTCGGCAGTCGGCAGTTAGCAGTTTTGGGGATTGAAGCCTGACGGCTTGTTGGTTTAGCAGACCCCTCATCCGTCCCTCCGGGACACCTTCTCCCAATGGGAGAAGGATGTTGAAAAGTTGGCAGTCATCAGTCTGCAGTCGGCAGTTGAACATTTGGTCGGCGAAGCCGACATCGGTAGATCAAGCAGATAGGCTACAGAAATTTTACCATAATTTTCTTTATGCATTCATGCATCAAGCTCAGCAAAATGTCACATTGTCAGTTGTCTGCTCTTCAGCAGACGATTGACAGCTGAGCACAGGAGAAGCTGCCGAAAAGAAATTTACACTGTTTGAGCACCCCTCGAAGGGGTATAAACTTCGCGAGTTTGTAAATTTCCGGCAGCTTCGAGGAGCACCCTGAAGGGCATAAACGCAAGGCAGTCCGCAGGACCAAGTGGCACGGGTGCCCTTTCTTTTGGTTCGTTTTGGTTGTCTGCTCTGCAGCAGACGATTGACAGAGCAAGCAAAGAAAATGAACAATTATATCAATAGGTAACTGATATATGGAGGGATGTTATTCTCCTCATTCGTCCCCGCAGCGCGGGGTGCGGCGCTGCCGACTGCCGACTGCCAACTGCCAACTTCCTACTTCCACCCCTCCAGAAAAAACCATGGTGTATTGCGATTATGGATGACCGTAACCAGGGCAACCTGTCCGGGTGCGACATCCTGCGCCTCGGAGAAGATGTACATGCAGTGCTGCCAGCTCCTGGCCGGATTTTTTATTGACGGATGGTTCTCGAACACCACCGTGTCGTCCATCTCCAGTCTGAGCCACTGGATAATCCCTAAGCACCGGCCGGCGCGGCGCACCGGGACCTCGATGGTCATTTTGTCTTTTTGCGGGAAGCGGTCGGTGTTGACAAAATCAAAGAAAAAAGCACGGGAATCGTCGGAGAGCAGTTCGATGCCGAGGTCGTCCCTGCCGACGAGCTGCTTCCGGGCGACAATCCCGTTGAATCCGTTCAGGTCGAAGCCGTGCACTTCATCCACCCGGACATTTTTTTCGATGTCCGGTCCGCCGAACAGGGCGAACTGAATGGAGCCGCGGGCCGGGATGATACAGGCTCCGGGCTTGAGCAGTCTCCGCTTGGCATCCTCGATGCTGCCGAGGACACCCTCGCCCAAAAACTCGCTGGACAGGATTTCGGAGACGAGCAGATCGGCCCGCTCCTCCATGTCAGTGCCGATTTCGAGTTTGGTGGACCTCTTGTTGATCACGGTAACCGGCGGAGTGAGCCCGTTGGCCGCTACGATGGCCCGGGCCGTGTCGGCTATCTCGGCCACCACTTCGCAGGTCGTAATCTGCCTGGCGCCGTGCCGGGCAGCCATCATGGCCAGCAGCCCGGAGCCGGTTCCGATTTCCAGCACCCGGGTGTCGGGGGTGACCGCGTTGCCCAAGGCCTGAAAATAGGCATCGTTGCGGAGCCGGTCGTTCATCATCGGCACATGCCACAGGGGTACCAGGTTGGCCAGGGTTTTGTTGAGGCCGTCGAGGGCCTTGACCCACAGGGGGTCGAGGTCAAGACAGCGCCGGTAGGAGGCGATTGCTTCACCCGGCCGGCCCCGCCTGAACATGGTGTCGCCGAGGCCGCAGTGGGCCGGGACGTAATCCGGCTTGCGGTCCACCGCCTGGCGGTAGCTTTCCTCGGCCTCGCCGGGACGGCCGAGTTCCAGCAGAACATCGCCGAGATTGCAGTGCGCCTCGGCGAAATCGGGACTGAGGGCCACGGCCCGGCGATAGCTTGCCTCGGCCTGCTCTGGATTGCCGAGTTCCTTGAGGCAGTTGCCGAGGTTGTTGTGCGCCTGGGCAAAATCGGGATTGCAGGCCAGTGCCCCGCGATGGGCGGCGGCGGCCTCTTCAAGGCGGCCCTGCTCCATGAGGGCAATGCCGAGATTGGTGTGGGCTTCGGCATAATCCGGCTTGCGAACAATGGCCTGGCGGAAACTCGACTCAGCCTCAGCAAGGCGTTGCAGGGCCAGGAAGATGGTGCCAAGGTGGTTGCGGGCCTGGGCGTCATTGGGGGTCAACTCGATGCAGCGCGAAACCGGCTCCAGGGCTTCTGCATGCCTGCCCTGGACGAGAAAGAAATTGCCCAGGGCTTTCCAGCCCAAGGGGTGATCGGGCCAGCGCCGGACCGCATCCCTGGCCTTCTGTTCAAAAAGGCTCAGATTTCCGTTCTGGAAAAGCCTGTTCATTTCCAGCACGAGTTCGGCGGACGGCCCCGGGCCGCCCGCGCTTTTTGTTCCGGAGCGGGCCGCGGCAAGGCCCGGGACTTTGAATTTTTTTTGTTTTTTCATATTCCAAACCTCCATGGGGTGCAGTACTTGCCGACGATCTATACTATGTGCGGGGTAAACTTCCTGTCAAGGATTGTCGATAAGTGACGCCCCGCCGGCGCCGGATTCATATGGCGGAAAGAGAGTCTCTCAAAGTTGCGTACAATCTGGGATTTTCGCCAGACAGGGTTGGGAATTTCACCATTCTCCAGGGGCGAGGAAGCAGGAGCAAACTGTGGGGGCGGCGAAAGCGGCATCTTTTTGTAAATAATTCAAGTCGGATGTTCTTGATAACGAATTTCAGGATCATTCAGGTTTGGTTCTTGCATTCAAAACTATTGGATACGTTTCGTTCCCGGGCAGGTACGTCTCGAGAGAACGGCAAAACAATGCATAATCGGGCGGCAAAGATTCCATGTTTCTGAAATACAGACCGGATGCCCGCATAATTCTCCCGGAAACTTGCCGGCAGGGTATCCTCGAACACTGTCATCAGGCCCTGGAGGAACATCGAAAGGGGCTGACCGGGAGAGGGAAGGCCTTCGGCCTGGTCTGCGGAACGGTTGAAGGGGACATCCTGAACGCGGCGGCCTGTTTCCGACTGAAGGAAAATGTCCGGTCGCAATCGCCCTACAGGGAACAGGTGGACAGGATCATGGCGGAATATGCCGTTCCTTCGGAAACCCCTTTGCCCAACCGTGGCTGGGTTGCCGACCCCGCCGAACTTTTTGCCCGGATCAGGGAGTGCCGGGGCAACGGCCAGGTCCTGCTGGGGACCTACCATATGCATCGCGTGGCCTGGGAGCATGACAGGGAGAGGGACACGCCCACCGAACTGGACGAGGTGCTGGGTCGTGACAGCGGGCTGCTGATGTTCATCGTGTCCATGGTCAGACCTCGGCAGCCGATTATCCGGGCATTTTATGAAGGCATAAAGGCAAAGGAAATCCCCATTGTTTCCGGATCATTGGATGAACGTCCGCGAGAATCCGGCTGCGCCGGGAGTTGGCAGTCGGCAGTCGGCAGTCGGCAGTTTGGAATTTGAAGCCTGACGGCTTGGCGGTTTGAATAGCCCCCTCACCCGGCCTCCGGCCACCCTCCCGGAGTCTCACTGTGTTCGCTTACCTCCCCTGGAGAGGGGATAAATACCTTCTCCCTTGAGGGAGAAGGTGCCCCGAAGGGGCGGTTGAGGGGGATGCCCCTAGCGCAAAGCAGAAGAGAACTATTGGGCTTCGGGGAAAGTTGGCAGCTTGCAGTCGGCAGTATGCCAGAGGACAGAAGGAGGTTGCAGCTTCGCTGATGGTCTTGAAAACCAACAAGCCGTCAGGCTTCAATCTCCAAAACTGCTGACTGCCGACTGCCGACTGATGACTGCAAACTTTCCATCACCCTTCTCCCTTTGGGAGAAGGTGCTCCGAAGGAGCGGATGAGGGGTCCTGTAAACCGAAAAGCCGTCAGGCTTCAAACCCTAAACTGCCGACTGCCGACTGCTGACTGCCGACTTTTCAACACCCATCAACGGGTGAATGCATCGATAAACCATGCAGGTGAGCAAATATGTTTATCTCTCCATACATCTCTGCAGCGCGGGGTGAGGCAGTTCGGGACCGCCCCATAATCACCGGGGGAGGCCTGGAAAAACCGCCGGCCCTGGTTGTGGAATACACCGATCCCATGGAGGGTTTCCGGGGCTGGCTGGTCATTGACGCCCTGGATCACAATCTGTGCGCCGGGGGTTTGCGGGTTCAGCCGGGACTGACCGGGGAGCGGCTGGCCGGCATGGCCCGCAACATGACCCGCAAAATGCGGATTTGCGGGTTGCGGGTGGACGGCGCCAAGAGCGGCATCGACTATGACCCGTCTTCGCCGGGCAAGCCCGCGGCCGTCTCCCGCTTCATGGCCGCCATCAAGCCGGTGATCGCCGGGCGCTATTCCATGGGGCCGGATCTCAACATGGGCATGGACGAACTGGAAACCATCGCCCATGGTCTGGGCCTGCCCTCGGTCAAAATGGCGGTTGCCGGGGCCCAGGGATGGGATATGACCTATTTCCGCAGCCGGTACGTGGTCCTCGACCAGGAAATTGACGGCTGGCCCCTGGGAAAATTGCGGGCCGGCTACGGGGTGGCGGCCGCCGCCCTTGCCATGCTCGATCATCTGGACATTCCTCCCGCCAGGGCATCGGCAACCATCCAGGGCTTCGGAGCCCTGGCCAGGGCCGCGGCCTTTGAGCTTGACCGGCAGGGAATCAAGATCGTTGCGGCGGCGGACAGGAACAAATGTCTCCTTCCCATGAACGGCGCCGGACTGGACATGAAGCGCCTTCTTGAAACGTCCGGCCCCCTGTTGCCGGAAACCGGATTCGGCCGGGTTGCGGCCAGGGAGGAAATATTTCGGGTTCCCTGCGACATCCTGATTCCGGCGGCGGTGGAAAATACCGTCACCGTTGGCGTCGCCGGCGGGCTCCAGGTCAGGGCGGTGGTGCCCGGGGCGAATCTGGCCGTCACCGCGGAAGCCGATTCTCTGCTCCATCGCCGGGGGGTTCCGGTTCTGCCCGACATGCTGGCCGGCTGCGGCGGATCGCTGTCCATGGAGGGGCTCTTCGCCCCGGAGGAGCATCCCCGGCCGGATGAGGTCCTCGCCCATGTCCGGTCGCGCATGACCCAACTGGTCCATCGGGTCCTGAACCGCAGTCGGGCGGAACACGTCACCCCGTCACAAGCGGCCATGCGGATCTGCGCGGAAGCCCTCCCCCAGCCCGGCACCAGGCCTTACGGCAGGACCTGCTGAGGAGTTGTCATGGTTTCCCATCCCCTGGATTTTCAACTGCAGGCCGGATTCTATGCCACCCCGGAGCTGCTGGCCGTGTTTGATGAAAAGCGAAAGATGAACCGCTGGCTCCAGGTGGAAGCGGCCCTGGCCAGGGCCCAGGCAGAGCTTGGCGTCATCCCGGCCGAGGCTGCCCGGGAGATCGGCGACAGGGCCGATCTCGACCACCTGGACCTGGAGCTGATCAAGGAAGGGTACCGGCAGAGCCGCAATTCCCTGATGCCGGTGATCAAGGCCCTGCGGGCCGCCTGCCGGGACGATCACGGCCAGTATGTTCATTACGGCGCCACCACCCAGGATATCCTGGACACCGGCCAGGTCCTGGAGCTGGAGGAATTCCTGCGGATACTCTATCGCGACCTCAGGGCCATGGAAAACCTGCTCATTGACATGAGCCGGGCGTACCGGGACACCCCCATGATCGGCCGCACCCACGGCCAGCAGGCCCTGCCGGTGACCTTCGGCCTGAAGACCGCCGTCTGGGCCGGCGAAGTGCGGCGGCATATCGAGCGGCTGAAATCCCTGTATCCGCGGGTCACCGTCGGTCAACTGGGCGGCGCGGTGGGCACCATGGCCGCCCTGGGTCCCAGGGCCCGGGAGACGGCGCAGCGGACCATGGAACTGCTCGGCCTGCAATGGCGGCCGCCGGCCTGGCACACCTCCCGGGACAACATGGCGGAAACCGCCTGCTTTTGCGCCATCCTGGCCGGCACCATGGAGAAGGCGGCCAATGAAATTTTTCTTCTCTCCAAAACCGAGGTCGCCGAGCTGGCGGAAGCGCCGCCGGGGAGCATGATGAGCAGCACCATGCCGCACAAGCGCAATCCGGTGCTCTGTCAGCGGGTCGCGGCCCTGGCCCGGCAGATCAGGTCCCTTGCCGGCGCTGTCCTGGAGAGTATGGCCCATGAACATGAACGCGATCCGCGCCTGCTGTGGTCCGAGTGGCTTGCCATGCCCCAGATCGCCATCTATACGGGGACGGCGTCGGACTGCCTGGTCCGGGTCCTGGAGGGCCTGATTGTCTCGGAAGGAAACATGCGGAAGAATCTCCTCCTGCACAAGGACATGGTGATGTCCGAATGGCTGTTGTTCCGGCTGGCCCCGGGCATGGGCAGGACGCGCGCCCAGGAAAAGCTCCACGCGCTGCTGCCCCGGGCCGGCGGGGAAAACATCGGTCTGCGGGAGCTTCTGGCCGGGGACGAGGAGATTGGACCGCTGCTTCACGCGGAAGATATGGAGTTTCTCGATCATCCTGAACGCTATACCGGCCTGGCGGCTGCGCTGGTGGACGATACCCTGGCCGAAATCACGGCCCAGCGCCGGAACGACCCGGAGGTGCTTCGCGGATGACCTGCCATGCCCCCAGGAGCCACATTGTCGATTCCCGTTTTTACGGCGGCGGCTATGCCACCATGGAAGCGCGGCGGCTTTTCTGCGATCTGCGCAGGCTCCAGCGCTGGCTCGACGTCGAGGCGGCCCTGGCCCTGAGCCAGGCCGAGCTGGGGACCATCCCCGCTTCCGCGGCCCGGGAAATTGTGGAAACCGCCCGGCTCGACCTGCTGGATCAGACGGCCATTAAGGAAGATATCGCCCGGACCGGCCACTCGCTGATCCCGCTGCTCAACGCCTGGCAGAAGGTGGTCTCCCCTGAGGCGGGCCGATACATCCATTACGGCGCCACCACCCAGGACATCCAGGATACCGCCCAATCTCTTGAAATAAAGGATGTGCTGGCCATTCTGGAGCGGGATGCGGGCCGCATCATTGCCCGGCTTGCCGCCCTGGCCGAAACGTACCGGGACGTGGTGACCATTGCCCGGACCCACGGCCAGCAGGCCTTGCCCACCACCCTGGGGGCCAAGCTGGCCGTATGGCTGGATGAAATGATCCGCAACGGCAACCGGCTGCGGAACTGCCGGCACAGCGTCCCGGTCGCGCAATTGTTCGGCGGGGTGGGCACCATGGCGGCGTTCGACGGCCACGGCATTGAACTGCTCAACCGCTTCTCGGCCCGGCTGGGCCTGGCCCCGCCGTTATCGGCCTGGCACACCTCGCGGGACCGGCTGGCCGAGCTGCTGGCGGCCATGGCCATTGTCGCCGGAACGCTGGGCAAGATCGCCAACGAGATCTGTCAACTGTCCCGGGACGAGATCGGCGAGTTAGAAGAACCGTTTCACATGGGCAAGATCGGCAGCACCACCATGCCCCATAAGCGCAATCCCGAGCTGTGCGAGCAGGTCGTGGTCCTGGCCCGGCTGGTGAGGAACAAGGCATCCCTGGGTTTTGAGACCCTGATCAGCGAACATGAACGGGATTACCGGGCCGTCCGGCTGGAATGGGCGGCCTTGACCGATGCCTCCCTGTATGCCTGCGGCGCCCTCTCGCTTATGCAGACCATACTGGACAACCTGATCGTCCACGAGGCAACGATCCGCCGCAACGTGGAGCAGGCGGCGGGCCTGATCGCCACCGAGGCCCTGATGTTCCGGCTGGCGGAGAACATGGGCAAGCAGGCCGCCCACCACCTCCTGTACGAACTGTCCATGGAGGCCAGGAACGGCGGCTGGAGCGCGGACAGGCCGTTCATCGATTTCCTCGCCGGGCATCCGGATATCAGGGAAGTGTTTACCAGGGAAGAACTGCAGATGGCCATAGATCCGGCCCGGCATGTCGGCCTGGCCGGCGAGCTGACCGACCGGGTGGTGCAGGAGGCCGGGGCATGGCTGGCCGCCCATGGAGAGGACTTGGGCGCAGTCACCCCCTGTCCGCTACGGGATGCAGGGATATGTTGATAACTTTTATGCGAAGAACAGCAATGATATTTTTTTGTGATTACCACCAATCCTCAGCAAATGTATTGCTGGTACTTGAAAAAAAGGCTGTCATTTCGAACGGATGTGAGAAATCTCCTTGCGCCGAGGATGTGAGATTTCTCCCTGCGGTCGAAATGACAAATACACATAATTTCAATAAGTTTCAAGCCATGATCAAAACGTTGGTGAGGATCAGTGGTAATCAAATATTTTTTTGGTCTCCGCGCCTGATCGTGTTTTTCTGCTTCCTGGCCCTGGCTGCGGCGCTGCCGGCGGGATGGTCCCTTGCCCATGTCAGCGCCGACAACATGCCCGATTCGGTGGCGGAGACCGAATACCTTATTTATCTGGAATTCCGGCCCAACGACCTGACCATTCGCAACAAACTGGGCATGGTTTTTTACCGGCTGGGCAAGCTGGACCTGGCCGCCGGGGAATTTTCCACGATTCTGCGGAAGGAGCCCGACAATTATGATGCGCTGGACGGCATGGGTCTGGTGCAGGCGGCCCGGCAGCAGTACGATGAAGCGGTGGAGTATCATCAACGGGCCATTGCCTTGAAGGGCGATGACATGATGACCCATTATCACCTGGGACAGGCCCTGGAAAAAAAGGGCAGGCTCCCCGAGGCGGCGGCCGCCTATCAGAGCGCCCTGGATTTGTACGGGAAACAGTATCCGGACGGGACCGGCGAAAAACAGGCCGCCGAATTCCTGGAAGCAGTCCAGTCGGCAATGAGCAATATGCAAAACAATCATCAACAACGGAAGGTCATCAATGTACCGGCAATCAGCCCTCATCCTTTTTTCCCTTTTCCTGCTGGCCGCCTGCGGTTCCTCGCCCTCGGAAGAACTGCCGACCTATCGCATCGGCTACATGATCTGCAATTCCGAGAAGGAAACCCTGGACAGGTTCCTGCCCCTGACCAGGTACCTGGGGGAAAAGCTGGGGGCGCGTTTCGAGGCGGTGGCCATTGACACCAACGATTTTATGAAGGAAGTCGACAACCTTCATTTCACCCACACCAATTCCCTGCTCTATATCATGATGCAGCGGTTCAACGGCGTGGAGGTCCTGGCCGGGGAAAAACGCGGTTCCCATGGATACGGCTCCCAGGGAGTCATCCTGGCCCTCAAGAAAAGCGGCATCGCCTCCGTTGAGGACCTCAGGGGAAAAAGCATGATCTTCGGGCCCATGCTGGCCCCCACCGGCTTCATGAGCCAGATCGACCTGCTGGAGCGAAGCGGTCTCGACCCCGAGGAGGACCTGGCTTTTTACACCATCCCGCCCGGCTCGTTCAAGCACGAGAAGGTGATCTACGGGGTCATGTTTGAAAAATATGATGCCGGCGCCATTCCGATTTTTGATTTTGAACTGATGGCCGAGGAGGGCAGGATCGATCCCGAGGAGTTTGTCGTTGTCGCCGAGGGGCCGGTCATTCCCTATTGTAATTTCGCCGTGACCCAGAGAGTGGACGAGCAGTTTGCCCAGCGCTTCAAAAATGCGGTGCTGCAACTGACCATGGACGATACCGTCGAAATGAACGGCGAACGGGTCAGCGTCCTGGCCCGCTCCCTGACGGACGGCTTTGAAGCCGTGCAGGACAGCGATTTCGACATCGTCCGGGACATGGCCAGACGAACCAACATGCCGCCGTATCAGGAATATTGAGGCTGAAGCTTTTTAGGCTGTAGACTTTTAGTTGGTAGGTTGGGGTGAGCTGGCGAACCCCAACGCAACCGCTCGAAATTGTTGGGGTTCGCGGGCTCACCCCAACCTACGCTTTTGTCGAAATCGAAATCGAAATCGGTATCGGGATCGAAATCGAGAAACCTTTCACCAATTGTAAGGCGGGTGCGCAAACATTGGAGGGGTAACATGATGAAAAAAATATGTATGACACTCCTGGTCGTCCTGGGCTTCCCGGGTCTGGCGGCGGCCCACACTTTCCAGGGGGAGACCGGGTTTCTGTCCGGGGTTTTTCATCCGGTCCTGGGGTTCGACCATCTGCTGGCCATGCTGAGCGTCGGCATCGTCAGCGCCCAGATGGGCGGCCGGGCCATCTGGACCGTGCCCCTGACCTTTGTCACGGTCATGGGTCTGGGCGGATTCCTCGGCATGCAGGGCATTCCTCTTCCCGGGGTTGAGTACGGCATCGCTCTTTCGGTGCTGATCCTTGGGCTGGCGGTGGCCAGGGGCAAAAAAATACATACGGCCGCGGCCCATATCGGGGTTGCCTTTTTCGCCGTTTTCCATGGGCATGCCCATGGGGCGGAAATGCCGGCCATGGCCTCGCCGCTGATTTTCTCCATCGGATTCCTTCTGGGGACCGCGGCCATTCATCTGGCCGGCGTTGGGGTGGGCCTTTCGGCGTCGATCATCAGAAACGGGGCCCAGACCCTTCGCTATGTCGGGGCCGGCATCGCCGGCATCGGGGTGTACATCATCCATATCCTGGTCAAATTCTGAGCAACCCCTGCCTTCTGGTCCATGATGCGATTCCGGCCTTCCCTGATCCGCCTTCTCTTTTGCCTGGGAGCTTTTTTTCATTTTTCCGCTCCGGCGCACGGCCTGGTCTTGCTTGAAGACACAGTCTGGGAGGGCGACGTTCTGCTGGAGGACAATATTGTCGTTCCCCGGGGCGTGACCCTGACGGTCAGGCCCGGGGCCAGGGTCGGGGTCATTGCCGCCGACAGCACCCGAACCGATCCCGAGTACATGTCCTCCCTGACCGAGATCACCGTGCGCGGGACACTCAATATCGAAGGCCGGCCGGACAACGGCGTCGCCTTCCGCCTGCGGGAGGAGAGCGGGGAACCGGGACAAACCTGGGCCGGCATCATCATTGACGGCGGCTCCGCCGTCCTACGTTTCTGCACCATTGAGAACGCGGAAACCGGGATATGGGTGCTTGGCGGCACCGTCGACATATCGGGCTCGACGCTGACCGCCAACCGCTACGGCCTGGTGGTGCACAACAGGGAAAGCGTCGTCAAGGTGGCCGATTCGCGGATCTCCGGCAACGACTACGGTCTGGTGGTTTTGAACGGGGCAGAGGTGAACCGGCGCAACACCACGGTGGCCGAGAATGAAAAAAAGGACATTCATGCCCCCGAAGCGGGGGAATTCGACGGTCGGCTGCCCTCCTATGAAGCTGCCCCCGCTGGAAGCAGGCGGGAAGTGGGGGACGAAGTGCTGCAGGGGGATGCGGTCTGGCAGGGGCATATCCTGGTCAGCGGCCGGGTCAGGGTCCCGGCCGGCAGCCGCCTGATCATTCTGCCCGGCACCGTTGTCGAGTTCACCTCCAGGGATAGCAACGGCGACTCCATAGGCGAAAACGGGCTGATGCTTCAGGGCGTTCTTATCGCCAAGGGAACGGCGGAAAACCCCATTGTCTTCAGGTCCGCGGCAAAAAACGCCGGGAAAGGAAGCTGGGACGCGGTCAATATCATGAACAGCGACGGCGCCCGGAACATCATCGAGTACTGCCAGTTTGAAGACGCCTATCGCGGCCTCCATTTTCATTTTTCCCATGTCGCGGTCCACAATAGCGTGTTCCGCAACAATTACCGGGGCATCCAGTTCCAGGAATCAACGGTCGATCTGCGCGGCAATGTTTTTTACCACAACACCAGCGCGGTCCAGGCCCGGGATTCCGAGATCGCCTTTACCGGCAACCAACTGCTGGGCAACGTGTTCGGGGCCAATTTTTTCCGGACACGGCTGACCGCCGAGGCCAACCGCTTCAGCCACAACCTTGATTTCGGCCTGAAGATCAGGGAGGGGTTTCCCGCCGTGACCGGCAATATTTTTGACCACAACCGCTTCGGGCTGATGTTCAGCGATGCCAGCTATGGGGCGGTAACCGGCAACCTGCTGCTGCAAAACGGTGAAGCCGGGCTGTCCATTCGTGCCGGCGACAACATGGAAATCAGCGGCAACTTCATCCAGGCCAACGGCCTGAGCGGCCTCGCCCTGCGCGACGCGGCCGCGGTGATCAGGGACAACCATATTGCCGCCAACGGCGAACGGGGCATCGGGGTCGTTGCCTTCCAGGGGGAGATCACCGGCAACACCTTCAGCGATACCCGCTTGTACGCCATCGGCGTGGAAGATGGACAGGATGTGACCGCGCCGTTGAACTGGTTCGGTCAGGATGAAATCGAGCCGCTCATCTACGATCAGGAGGACGATCCGGCCCGGGGCAGGGTGCACTACGACCCGGCGGCGGAGGAACCGCCGCCGTTCCAATGGCCCCTGGCCGATATCCCCCTCGATCTCGACTGGTCCGGCACGATCATCGTTCCGACGGCCGTATCCGTGCCCTTGGGCACGACCTTGGGGATCCGGCCCGGCTCCGTCGTCCGGTTCGGGAAAGACGCCGGCATGAACGTCCGGGGACGGCTGCTGGCCCTGGGCACGATGGACCGGCGCATCACCTTCACCGCGGCGGAAGGAGATAAGCCGGGAACCTGGGGGGAGATCCTGGTGGAGTATTCGGACGGCAGCCGATTTGCCAACTGTGATGTGCATTTTGCCGCCTGGGGGATCCACAGCCATTTCTCCCCCCTGTCGATTACCGGCTGCTCGTTCAGCGGCAACGAGGGCGGCATCCGCTTCCGCAGCGGACCCCTGCGGGTTGGCAATTCCCTGTTCAGGGACAACGGTATCGGCATCAGGGCCTTCCGGGGCACGGCCGAAATCAGCAACAACATCATCACCGCCAACAACAAGGGCATTTTTGTCCGGGAGCAGGGCGGCGGACTGACCATCACCGGCAACAATATTTTCGCCAACAACGACTACAATGTCTGGGTGGGGGATTTCAACCGTGAGGATATCCGGGCCGGCGGGAACTGGTGGGGAATCGGCGACCCGGAGGAAACATTCTTTGACGGCCGGCGGGAGCCGGGCATAGGCATGGTGCTCTATGATCCGCCCCTTGAGCAGCCCCTCGAGATATCCGTTGCCGACGAGGTGCAGTAAATGGTGGCAGGAGTTGCGGCAGAAAGAAAAAGAGTTACGCTGGCGGCTGCTGCGTTGTGCCTGGCGGCCCTGCTTGCCCTTGCCGGCCCGTATTCGGCGGCCGGCGGGGAGAGCGGGATCCTGGCCGGCGTGGTCCTGGATGTCTCCCGCAATCCTGTGGCCGGGGCTTCGGTGTTCGTCTACAGCAGTCCCAACACCCGGCGGCCCGCCGACTATATTTCCCGGGCCACGGACGGGACCGGCGCCTTCCGGATCACCCTGCCCGCCGGTCGGTACTGGACCGTTGCCCGGGTGCGACAGGGCGTTGAGCAGTATGGTCCCCTTCTCCCGGGCGACAGGCATTCGGGTGCGCCGCTGGAGACGGACGTCAGGTCCGGGGAAACGGTGGAGGAGGAGTACATCGTCCGCGATCTGCGCGAGACTTCGCTGCTGGACGCGAAACTGGATACCTCCTATCTGCGGGTTGAAGGGAGGCTGCTGACCGGGGAGGGAGAGCCGGCGGCAAATGGGTACGCCTTTGCCCGGCGGGAGAAGGACGGCGGAGGGATTCCCGACTATGTCTCGACCTGGACCGATGCCGGGGGAGGGTACACCCTTTTTCTTCCCGCCGGCGCCTACTGGCTGGGATCGTCGCGGACTTTCCCCCCGGATGCGGACACGGTCCCCCTGCTGCGGGTCGTCGTGATAGACGGGCCGATCAAAGATGTAGATATCCTGATGCAGGAATAGATATTGCGGTTGTTTGAATTCAGATGAACCAGGAGGAGTGACAACGATGAAAAAACAAATTCTTTTGGCGGTAGCGGCCGTGCTGATGCTTTGCGGCACAAACTCGCTGGCCTGTGTCGGCAAGACCCTGGTCATCGGCGCCCTTGACGGGCCCAACGACCAGCTGCTGGCGCAGTTGATGGCCGTGATCATCAATGAACGGACCGGCACCACCGTCAACGTTCAGTTTTTCAATGACTCCGGGAAGCTGTACGAGGCGGTGGAAAAGGGTGAAGTGAACATCATGGCCGAGAACACCGGCCGCGCCCTGCAGCGGCTGGACAGGGAGCCGGACGGGGATGCCGACGCCGTGTTTGCGGCGGTGAAGGAGGCGTACCGGAAAGAACTGCGGCTGGTCATGCTGAAGCCCTTCGGCAGCCCGTCGGCTGAGGGTGATGATCGGTTTGTCGATGCCGCGGCAATCGCCGAAGGCATCCTCATGGAATACCCGGCCCTGCCCCGGGTCATTGAAAAGCTGGCCGGCATAACCTCGGAAAACAGCTATCCCCAGCTCCTCGCCGCAGTCGCATCCGGCGGCAAACCCCACCAGATCGCCCGGGATTTTTTGAAGAAGAAGAGATTTATATG
>JALHJD010000311.1 GCA_022837185.1 Desulfobacteraceae bacterium | reverse complement strand
CATGGCTCTGCTCCGGCATCAGGGTGAAAACGATATACGACAACGCCGGCCGCTCGGAACCGTCACGGCTGCAACCGCGGCCTGTTTCCGCTTCCTGCCTGCCTGTACGTGCCATACCGAAATCTTCTTTCGCGCACTGTACAACGAAACAGGAAACTATCTACGGCAAAATTTGTATTTTGACCCTGTTCATGCAGATTTTTTCCTTGACATTTTCATCCTGTCTCAATATAAGACTATAAATATCTTATTTATCCTTTATATGGGCACCCCATGCGGCTGACACGGGCGGCGGAATACGCTATCCGCTGCGTCTTATATCTGGCGAAAATGGGGCCGGGAAGACTGGCCAGCAGGAAGGACATTGCCGAATATGCGGAAATCCCTCCCCCTTTCCTGGCCAAAATCGCCCAGGACCTGGCCCGGGCCGGCCTGATTGAAATCCGGCAGGGGGCGAAGGGCGGATTTGTTTTGCTCAAAGACCCCAAGGAGATAACCCTGCTCGAGGTGGTGGAAACAATGATCGGCGAAATTTATCTCAACGACTGCGTGGCCCGGCCGAGCTCCTGCAACGCCCTGGAGGCCTGCGGGGTGCACCGGGTATGGCTCCAGGCCCGAAACCAGCTGCGCGAGACCCTGCGGCGGGCGACATTCGACACGCTGGTCCGCGACCGGCTGTGCATTCGGATCAGCAACGGCCGCAAGGAAAACGGGGCCGACCCCAAGGGCCTGCTTGCGAACCATTAACCGTTTGCCCCAACGAGACGCCATGGAATCGACCGGCAGCAGA
Organism: Desulfobacteraceae bacterium; assembly: GCA_022837185.1. Taxonomy (GTDB): domain Bacteria; phylum Desulfobacterota; class Desulfobulbia; order Desulfobulbales; family Desulfobulbaceae; genus UBA10518. Next base: position 1,971 of record JALHJD010000311.1, on the reverse strand, counting down.
CAACCATCACTTCCCGTCCGGATCTTCAGTCTCTACTCCGAGGGATTTCGGAACATGACCCTGGGCCGGACCCTCTGGAAGATCATTCTCATCAAGCTGATCATCATGTTCGGGGTCCTGAAGCTGTTCTTCTTTCCCGACTTTCTCAACACCCGTTTTGCCACCGATGCGCAGAAGGCCGATCATGTCCTGGAACAGATCACTTCAGCGGCCAAGGAGACAACCACTACAACTGGAGGTGAAAGCTTATGATTGAAAATGTGGACCTGAGCATGGTCAACTGGGCCCGGGCACAGTTTGCCCTGACCGCCATGTATCACTGGATATTCGTCCCCCTGACGCTCGGCCTGACCTGGCTGTGCGCCTTTTACGAAACGATTTATGTCAAGACCGGCAACGAGGAGTGGAAGCGGCTGGCCAAATTCTGGATGAAGCTCTTCGCCATCAACTTCGCCATCGGCGTGGCCACCGGCATCATCCTCGAGTTTGAGTTCGGCACCAACTGGTCCAACTACTCGTGGATGGTCGGCGACATCTTCGGGGCGCCGCTGGCCATCGAAGGCATCGTCGCCTTTTTCCTGGAGGCGACCTTCTTTGCCGTCATGTTCTTCGGCTGGGACAGGGTCTCCAAGGGATTCCACCTGTTTTCGACCTGGATGGTGGCGCTCGGCGCCAACCTGTCGGCCCTGTGGATCCTGGTGGCCAACGGCTGGATGCAGTATCCCGTGGGCCAGGACTTCAACCCCGAAACGGCCCGCTTTGAGATGCAGAACATCATGGAAGTCATCCTGTCGCCGGTCGCCGTGTCCAAGTTTACCCATGCCACCAGTTCCTCGATGCTGCTCGCCTCGCTGTTTGTCATCTCGGTGGCGTCCTGGTTCCTGCTCAAGAAAAGGCACGTCAGGATGGCAACCCGCTCCATCGTCGTGGCCGCCGTCTTCGGTCTGCTCTCCTCGGGGCTGACAGCCCTGACGGGAGATGAGCACGCCTACTCGAACGCCCGCTACCAGCCCATGAAGCTGGCGGCCTTTGAGGGGTTATACGACGGGGAGAGGGGAGCGGACCTCGTGGCCTTCGGCATCCTCAACCACGCCAAGCAGCCCGGCGACAACCTGGACCCCTTCGCCTTTGCCGTCAAGGTTCCGATACCGGGCATGCTGTCCCTGCTGGCCAACCGTTCATCCGGCACCTTTGTCCCGGGCCTCAATGACCTGGTGTACGGCAACGCGGCAGAAAACATCATGGGCGCGGCCCAGAAAATCGAGCTGGGCCGGGTGGCCGTCGTGGTGGAGACGGCGGACGAGAAGCCGTTTGCGTTTTCGTGGCTCGACGCGCAGGGCGCGCCGGCGGGGCCGCCGGTGCAGGCCAAGGGGCCGCGGCTGGAGACGGCGCTCGACGCGCCGCTGGACTCCGTGCCGGCCGGGATCGAGATGGACAAGCTGGTGGCGGTCAGGAGCGTGACGCTCCGCGCGTCGAAGGGCTATCATCCCGTGCCGCCGAAGATCGACATGTGCCCGCGGATCGCGCCGCCCAAGGGTAAGGCCGTTGAGAACAGGCTGACCGAAAAGTCCGAGCCCGCCCTGCCTGCGACACCGCGCGAGATCACGCTGGCCAACGACAACCTGCGGTGCCGGTTCGAAGTCCGGGACGGGCGTCTCCGCCTCGCCTCTCTCTACAACGAGATCGCCGCGGCCGAGATGGTCCGCCGGCCGGACGACTGCGCGCTGTTCGTGGTCGAAGCGGGGGACAAGCGCTACGCCGGCTCGAGGGATTTCAAGGTCCGCTCGATGGGGCGCCTTCCGCAGGGGCACGGCTCCACGGCCACGCTTGGCCACGAGGAGACGGGGCTCGCCGCGGAACTGACGGTGCGGATCGACGACGCCTTGCGCATGGGCCTCGCCGTGACCAACCGCGGAGACAAGCCCCTGGACTTCAAGGTGGCCTTTCCTCACCTGGCCGGGCTGGCGGTTA